>CBDUSG010000165.1:0-6736 GCA_965369575.1 uncultured bacterium
AGCCGTCCGAGCCAGCCTCCGGACCCGACCCATCGAGCGCGAGGGCGTCGCCGGAGAAAAAGACGGCGCGATTCAAAATTGCGGGCATGACCTGCGCCACTTGCGCCGCAACCATCGAAAAGGGCGTCGGCCGGCTCGACGGCGTCGAAAACGCCTCGGTCAACTTCGGGGCCGAATCGCTGTCCGTCGATTACTACGACGGCACGCTCGATCCGTCCGAGGTCGAAGCGAAGGTGACCGCGCTCGGCTACAAGGCTGTTCCCGAAAACGGACAGGAGGACGGCAGGTTGACCTTTTTCGTCGGCGGCATGCACTGCGCGAGCTGCGCGGGCACTATCGAGAGCAGGCTAAGCTCGGTCGAAGGCGTGTCGGCGGTCACGGTAAATTTCGCCGCCGAAAAGGCCTCCGTCGAATTCGACCCGCAGCGGATAGACCGCGCGCGAATATTGAGGATCGTTCGCGACATCGGCTACATCCCGCGTGAGGAGGAAGACGAGGGCGAACCGGAATCCCGCAAAGAGATGCGATGGCTGCTCTACAGCATCGGGCTCACGATACCGATTCTCGCCGTCATGTACTCCGGCCTCGCGGGTTCGGCGACGGGATACGCGCTGTTCGCGCTTACTACCATCCTCCAGTTCACGGCGGGGATGACCTTCTACCGGGGAGCGTACAACTCTCTCAGAAACCGCTCGGCCAACATGGATGTCCTGGTCGCGCTCGGGATCAGCGCCGCGTACTCATATAGTGTGCTGGTGACTTTCCTCCCGGCGGTCATGCCGTCCGGCCACATGTTCTACGAGACATCGGCGATGCTCATATGCTTCATCCGATTCGGGAAGATGCTCGAGGCAAGGGCCAAGGGGAGAGCGAACCGGGCGCTGCGGAAACTGCTGGAGCTGCAGGCCGACCGCGCACGCCTGGTCATCGACGGCGAGGAACGCGAGGTCGGCGCCTCCGAAGTCGGCGTCGGCGACGTCGTGCTCGTCAAGCCCGGCGAAAGAATTCCAGTCGACGGCGAGATCATAGACGGGACCTCGAGCGTCGACGAATCCATGCTGACCGGCGAGTCGATCCCGGCCGACAAAGAGCCGGGCGACGAGGTAACCGGCGCGACCATCAACCGCACCGGCGCGATCAGGATTCGAGCCACTCGAATAGGCAAAGACTCCGTTCTCTCACAGATAGTCAGGATGGTGGAGGAGGCGCAGGGGGATAAGGCGCCGATCCAGAGATTCGCCGATACCGTTTCCAACTACTTCGTGCCCTCGGTCGTCCTGGTGGCCCTGGCGACGTTCGCCCTGTGGCTCATTCTCGGAGATGCGGCCGACGGCGGCGCCTTTGTGCTTGCGCTGTCGGCGTCGATTGCGGTCCTTGTCATCGCCTGCCCGTGCGCGCTCGGGCTTGCGACGCCGACCGCGATAATGGTCGGGAGCGGCGTGGGACTGGGAAGGGGAATATTGTTCAAAAAGGCGTCGACGCTGGAAAACATCTCGCGCCTCCAGGCGATTGCCTTCGATAAGACGGGCACCATCACGACGGGCGCCCCGCGCGTCGTCGACGTCGTTACGATCGACGAGAGCATGAGCGAGAGCGCGCTCCTCAAGCTGGCCGCCACCGCCGAGAGCAGATCCTCGCACCCTCTGGCCGAGGCGGTCACCGAGGAGGCCCGGCGCCGCGGGCTCGACTTTGCAAGCGCATCCGACTGCGAAGAAGTCGGCGGAAAAGGAATCGTCTGCAGGCTCGACGGCGGCGAAATCGTCGCCGGCAACTTGAAACTGCTGAAAAAGCACGGGATAGACGCCTCGATGGCCGAGCGGCGCGCCGAGGAATTGATGTCGGAAGGCAAAACGTTGATTTACGTCGCGCACGCCGGCGGGCTCAAGGGCATGATCGCGCTGGCCGACGTGCCGAAGCCTAGCGCGCGCCCGGCGCTGAGCGAGCTGAAAAAGCTGGGGCTGAGGACGTGCATGATAACCGGCGACAACAGGCGCGCAGCGCTGGCGGTCGCAAAGGGCCTCGGTATCGAGCATGTCGAGGCCGAGGTGCTGCCCGGCGACAAGACCGCCGCGATCAAGAAATTCCAGGCCCAGGGCCTGCGTGTCGGGATGGTCGGCGACGGCATCAACGACGCGCCCGCGCTCGCGCAGGCCGACGTCGGCATCGCGATAGGCTCGGGCACGGACATCGCGAAAGAGACCGGCGACGTCGTGCTTGTCAAGAGCGACCTGATGGACGTCGTCCGCGCGATAAGGCTGGGAAGGCTCACGCTCAGGAAAGTCAAGCAGAACCTGTTCTGGGCGATGTTCTACAACTGTCTCGGGATTCCGATAGCCGCTTTCGGGCTGCTCGAGCCGCGTTGGGCCGGCCTCGCGATGGCGCTGTCGTCGGTCTCGGTCGTAACCAACTCGCTGCTGCTCAAGCGGGCAGACGGAAATCTCTGACGAAAGCCGTCAATCGGGGCGATGTCAGGTCGATCCGTCGAGGTCGAGCATGTCGGTCTCGCCTACGTATTGGACCGAGCGAACCCGCTTGAGACTGGTTATCTTCTTCAGCACATCCTGTATCCTGGTGCAGCTGGTAAGGATCGCCTCGGCATCGTCCTCCGAGGCGTCTCCGGACTTCAAGCCGGCCAGCAGGTTCTCGGTAAGGAGCACTATCGCCTGCAGCGGGTTGTTGATCTCGTGGTGGAGGGTTATCGCCATCTGCCCGAGGGCGGCGACCTTTTCGGCTTCGGTCAGCTTTTCGCGGGTGGCCTTGAGTTCGTCATAAAGTTTTTTCGTGCGCAGGGCCGAGCGCACGCGCGCGAGCAGTTCCTGGGCGTCGTAGGGCTTGGTCACATAGCCGTAGGCGCCGCTCTCGAGCCCCCTGATCTTGGCGTTGACGTCGTCCATCCCGGTCACCAGGATGATCGGGACATACCTGTCCTTGCCGTGCTTCTCGTTCAGAATCCGGCATGCCTCGAAGCCGCTCATCTCCGGCAGCACCACGTCGAGCAGAATCAGATGAGGCCGGACTCTGCTGTCGGCGGAGAGGGCGTCTTCGGCATTGAGCGCAATAGTGACCTCATAGCCGAGCGCGCTGAGCTTGGTCTCGAGCAGTTCGGCGCTGGTCTCGTCGTCGTCGACGACTAATACCCTCACCGTTTCCTTGTAGTCCTGGCTCATTTGACCTCGAACGTTATCTTTCCCGCGCCCACGTTCCCGAAATAGTCAACCGCCTTCACCACGATCGTATGTTCGCCCTCCTCCAGCGGCTCCGTTGAAAACGCCAATTTTTCAGAGAGAGAATCGAATATGCCGTCGGCGGGGAACACGGCCGCCCAGTCGCCGGCGTCGATGCTGTACTGTGCGGTTCGGACCGGGCTGAGATTGTCCGAGACGACGACGCTGATCTTGTATGTCGTCGCGTTGCGCACGGCCCGCAGCGACTCGACCCTCGGCGGCGTGTTGTCGACGATGAACGGCTCGCTCACCCTCTCGGTCGCAAGCGAGCTCTCGCCGGGATTGCTCGGCGAGTCGCTCGCCACCAGTTTAACATGATATTCGCCGTCGGGCACAGCCTCGGTGTCCCATTCGCGCTTCTTCTCCGTCAGCTCGTCCTCGATGAGCTTCCAGCGCTTTTCATCGGTTCCCTTGAAGAAAAGGGCGTACTCGAGGTCGTCCCCGTTTGCGTCGTTCGCCTTCCATTTGATTTTGAGCTTGGTCTTGTGAGCCGTCGGGGCGGTCTTGACGCCCTTATTGGAAGCTTTCGAGCCCGCGTTGGACGATGCGGCGAATGCGGCGGCCGCGGGCATGGCTTTGCTCTTTCCGGCATCGGCGGCGCCACCCTTTTTCTTTTCGCCGTTGTTGCCGGCGACGGTTATCGACTTCACTTGCGGCGCAAGATTGGTCTGGAGATAGGCCACAGTCACCTTGCGAAGAGTGGGCGTCTTTTGATGATTCGAGGTCGTCAGCCGTGCCCGCCATTGCACAAATCGGGCGACCGGAGATTCGGGCACAAAGCCGTCATCTCCGCCGCGCTCGCGCGACCATTCACTCCACGTGTCATCCGGTTTCTCGCTGTTGCCGCTGCGAGTCGAAAACGCGAGGCTCGTCTGTCTCGGGATGTCGGCTTCGCTGAAAACCCTGCCCCACTTCGAGACGGACGTGGCGTCGTGGACCTGCGAGATGAAGACGCCTTCGCTCGCGTAGCCGTCGCCGAGAAACACGACTGCCGCGTCGTTGCCCGTAGAGACGGCAATTTGCCCACTCGCGGACCAAAGCAGCCCGAGCGCCTGCTTGCGGTCGACCCTGAAGTACGTCGAATCCTCACCGTCGGGCGTTATCAAATATACAATGCCATCGTCCCCGGTGCCCGCGAGGATGTTCTCGCCGTCGAAGGCGAGAGAGAAAATGAGTTTTTCGGGGGACTTCCAAAACTTCGTAGCGGTCCCGTCTTTGGCAATCTTATAAATGAAACTCGTGCGCTTTTTGCCGCTCGGGATCGCCGGAATTCCGGGCGGGGTAACCGCGCCTTTCGGCCGGGGCGAATGCTGCACAGCCGCGGCCGCCGCTGCGGCTGGGTGAGCGCCGGGAACGGCCTTTGGAGGAATCTTCATGAACAGGTCCCCCGGCGAAGATGCGGCGTACAGGTTCCCATCGGCGTCCATCGTCATCGATGTGACCTCTTCGAGGTCCGTGTCATAGTGCACAAAGGCGCGGCCCGAGGAGTCGATCCTGTAGATTATGCCGCTCTGCTCGCTGCCGGCGAAGACGTTGCCCTCGGCGTCGCAGATAAGGGAGAGGATGCGACGCTCGGATGAGTCGTAGAGCAGGCTTCCCTTGCCATCGGCCTCGATCTTGAACAGTTGCCCTTCGTCGCCGGTCGCGGCGATGAGATTTCCGCCCGGGGTCAGGCACAGCGCCCAGACCGAATCCTGACCGGTATCGAAATGCTCGGAGACCTGCCCCTTCGCGTCGATCGAATAGACCTTGCCGCCGGGGAATCCGCCCGCATATAGAACGCCTTTCCTGCCCGCGGCCAGCGCGAACACCTGCTGGAGCTCGAGCTCGGCAAAGACCTCAGCCTCGCCGCCGGGCGAAACCTTGAAGACCTCGCCGTCGCTGCCCGTGCCGGCGTAGATGCCGCCCTTGGAGTCCTCCGCGAGCGACCAGGCGTAGAGCGTGTCGAGAGACGCCTCGCTCGTTTTGGGCCCGAGGACGACCTGCCCCGGAGGCATGACCGAGACGCCGTCGGGCTCGCCCGAGTCGAAATCGTTTTTTGAGTCTGACTCCCACAGCGAGCTGCTTACGGCCCAGGCGCTCGCGGCTGTGAGCATGAGAGCGAAGAACAGCGCACCTTTAAATGTCTTGCCTATAATCACGTTTTGCGCCTCCCTGCCGTATCGCGGGTCTGGTGTCACACTTAGAGCGCCTTGCGGTCGATCCGGATCGGAATGATGATGGCGCCCTCGATCTCAAAATCCAGGAGAAAATGTTTTTCCAAAAGCACGCTGCCCCTGGTGATCCCCACCGGCTCTCTGCCGACCGCGCCTGAGATGACGGAAAACACCGAAGAGGGGAGCGCGGACATCTCGCGTCCTTTCACGACGACGCCCGGATCGGCGACGAGAATCTGGACATCGAGACGGTTGCCCGGAAAATCCTCGTCGACGAGTTCGACAAGACTCTCGATGCTGTCGGGCCGAAACCTGAGCGGCGCGCGTATCCTCTCGAAGCTGGCGCTCTGCGGAGCCGCCGACACCAGGACAAACGCCTGGCCCTCGGGAAAGTGCTCAGGCAAGGGCACCACGATATCCTTTTCGATCGAGTCCTTCATATATGGCTTCATGCCTACTTTCAGTTCGACATCCTCGCCCGGCCTCAGCGTGTCTTTCCGTATGCGAACGCTCGTGATTCGCGCGGATTCCACGGCCTCGACCACCTCGACGTCGATGGATATCGACTTGATGGAGACCTCTGTGAACCGGTTTCTCAAAAGAGTGCTCAAATCGTAGTAAAGGCCGAGCGTGGCCATCGTCGGGAAACCGCCCGGGCCGGAAATAAACATGTCGTTGCTGACGGTCGGCAGGCCGTCGAGTTCGATATCGTAGTGAATCTTGGCGGTGAAATCTCCCCTGCGACTGGCCGAGTGGGACAGCGCGCTCCGCAGCGCGGCGCCGGTCAGCGAGGGAAACAGCCAACGGTTGCGGGCAATCTCGAAGTTGTAAGCCGCGGCGGGAAACCCTTCCTCGCCGTGAATCTTGAGCGAAAGCGGCGCCATTTTGGGGGAATCGCCGATGACGCCCGCAATGCCCGGGCTCCTGTCCTGCGTCAACGCGCCCACGGGCTTGAGTGGAGAGCCCACCTTGCTGGAAGAAATCATACTGGGAAGGACGGTGTGGATATAGGCCGTCGTGATCGGATAGTCGACCTGGCCGGCAAGCATGAACGGATGACCGAACGCGAGAATCCTGCCGTTGTCGTTCAGCGTGACTGTGCCGACGCCGGCCGCCACCATGTCGCCGGTGATGAGGCTGACCCCTATCGCCGACCCTTCCTCGAGCGACACATCGGTCTCGACCAGGCGTTGAGAAAAGGCGCCGCCCACGACCGGCATGATCCCCCATCCCTCGAGTTCGTGACGAAACATATCGAGCGCCTCGCTCGAGAATCCCGAAAAAACCATCGGCGTCATGATCGGACGCATCGAGACCGACTTGGACGCCATCTCGGGAAGCGTGACGTTAAAGCCC
>CBDUSG010000166.1:0-6736 GCA_965369575.1 uncultured bacterium
TAGGCCGACTCGACCATAGGCGGCGTCAGATCGCGGCCGCCGATGCCGTAAATGTAGTTATAGATGGGGACATCCTTGTCATACATGGCCGAGCGCACTTCGGAAAAGACGGGCGCTCCCTGCGCGCCGTATGATATGCTGCGGTCGAGCACTGCGATCGATTTCAGATGACCGAGCGCCTCGGCGAGCTGCTCGGCCGGGAACGGGCGGAACACGCGCAGCTTTACCATGCCGGCCTTGACGCCCTTGTCGCGGAGGTCGTCGACGACGACCTTTGTCGTTCCCGCCGCCGAGCCCAACGCCACAATCGCGGCCTCGGCGTCGTCCATGCGGTAGGTCTCGAACAAGCCGTACTTCCTTCCGCTGATCTCGAAGTACTCGTTGGCGACCTCCTCGATCACGCGTGGCGCGTTGTACATCGCTTCGATCTGCTGGCGCTTGTGTTCGAAGAGGTAGTCCTGCAGGTCGATCGCGCCCATCGTAATCGGCTGATCGGGCCTGAGGAGCGAGTAAAGCGGCTCGTACTCGCCCACGAAGCTCTTGGCGGCGTCGGGATCGATGATCTCGAGCACCTCGGTCGTGTGGCTGATGATGAAGCCGTCGAGCGTTATCATCGCCGGCAGCATTACGTCGCGATGCTCGGCGATGCGGAACGCCTGCAGCGTGTTGTCGTAGGCCTCCTGCGTGTCCTCGGAGAAGATCTGAATCCAGCCCGAGTCGCGCGCTCCCATCGAGTCGCTGTGGTCGCAGTGGATGTTCAGCGGTCCGCTGAGGGCGCGATTGACGAGCGCCATCACTATGGGCAGCCTCATTCCCGAGGCTATGTAGAGGATTTCCCACATCAGTGCGAGCCCGTTGGCGGACGTGGCCGTTATGGTGCGCACGCCGCCGGCGGCCGAGCCCACGGCCGCGCTCATCGCGCTGTGCTCGGACTCGACATAGATTAGCTCGGTGTCGACCTTGCCGTCATTGACGTAGTCGGCGAACTTGTGCATCAGCTCCGTCTGCGGGGTAATCGGATAGACTGAGGCGACGTCCGGGTTGACCTGCCTGAAGGCCTCGGCGACGGCCTCGTTCCCGGTAAGCGCCATTCTCGTTGAGACTGTTCCCTTGGTCATTTTTATGCTCCAGCTATTCCCTGAATTCGGATTCCGGCTTCATGGTGATTGCGCTCACCTTCGGCGGGCACACCGCGGCGCAGATTCCGCATCCCTTGCAGTGATCCATGTCGAACCCCTTGAACTTCTTGTCCTCGGCTATTATCGCTCCATCGGGACAGCAGAACCAGCAGTCGAGGCAGTCGATGCACTTGTCCCGGTCGTGTATGGGCCTGAACGAGCGCCAGGAGCCGGTTTCGTACTCGAATGCGGTCCCCGGATGCGGGATAACGCCGCCGATTGGAATGTCTTTCCACCCTTTGAGTTCGCTCATGCGAGTTTGACCTCCTCATATGCGCGCTTGATGGCGCGGAGGTTGCCTTCTACGACTTGTTTCTTGAATTTTTTCGAGAATTTCACGTTGATATCGTCGAGCAGAACCTCGAGCGAGATCAACTCGGAAACTTTGATCAGCGCGCCCAGCATCGGGGTGTTCGGAATCGGGCGTCCCATTTCGTCGAAAGCAATCTCCGACGCGTTGACCACGTACATATTTTGGCCCTTCCAACCGATCTTGCCGCGTATGGCCTTGGGGTCTTTATCGGTGTTTATGATGACTACTCCGTCATCGGAGAGCCCATGGCAAACGTCCACGGTGTCCAAGAGCGTATCATCCAATACTATTACGATGTCGGGCGTATCGATGGCGCAGTGCAGCCGGACGGGCTCGTCGCCGATACGGGTGAACCCGCGCATCGGGGCGCCCATGCGCTCGGGGCCGTAGTCAGGGAACCCCTGACTGTACTTGCCGTCCTTGATCGCCGCCTCCGCCAGGAACGTCGAGGCCGTCTTTGCGCCCTGTCCGCCGCGCGCGTGCCATCTGATTTCGGTAAGCTGTGCCACCTTTTCCGCAGCCTCCTTGATCGAGTTCTTGCCAAACCAAAAAAAACCCGCCGACTCTGTCCGATTCCGCGCTTTGGTCGCTCAAAGGTCCGGAACGGCGGGCAAACGCTGCAACTTTATAGCAAAAACGAGGCGGAATGTCAAGCGGACTCGGAACGTTTCATGGATCAAAGCATCCGGGGATGTCCTGGCGCGTCCCATCCGGTCGCATAAACATCGCCCTCAGCGAGTGATAATTATTAAAGGCGGCCTTGCCGGCCCAATTGACACCCCTTTTGGGGGGATGCTATACTTTCATCCCGACACGGGCTCAACTCCAACATGCCGAGGTGGAGGTAATGGCAAAAAGCAGATCACGGCTAAAGACCATCCTCCTTGCGGCCATCTGGCTGGCGATAGTCGGCGGAGGTATGCTTGCTGCGATATCGAGACGTGAAGAGTTCGGCGTAATCTCATATATCGTCGTGGGGATAGGGATAACCATGACCATGCTCTTCGCAGTCGGCTCTCTTCCCAAAAAGATACAGAGAAGATCTTTCACAGAGCTTGCCCGCAAACTATTTGTGGGATTTCTGATCTTATGCGCAAACCTCTTCCTGATCGTTATTCTGGTGCAAGGATACAAGAATCTTGGAATCTTAGCCGGCGGCGCGCTCATCCTGTTCCTGGTCACTTTCATCCAGATATTCTTCAGCTACATAAAAGATTTCAACAAGATACCGGGCGCCAATAAGCGTCGGGCCAGGAAAAGATCCGCGGATAAATAAGGCCAGGCCGGCCCGAAGCAGCAAATCCGCTGAAAAGCAACTGTTGAAATGGAAGCCGGACTATTCTGAAGCCCCGAAGAGTAAACCTTCGATGCCTTATTATGCACTTTTTGGCTTTTCGCAAGTGATGAATATTTGGGTGAAAGTTACACTGTCTGGGGTGAAGAATACTCGGGTTTACAAACCAAACCTTCACCCGCCCTCTTGACCTGATCTTCTGATTGAATATATAATCTGGCCACCTCACATTTTCTTCTGTCGGTTACGATAAAGGGGGAACATGATTGAGTTCACCTGCAATTGCGGCAAGAAATACAGGGTGAAGGATGAGTTGGCCGGAACACGCGCGAGGTGTAAGCAGTGCGGCGCTCTCATTACCGTTCCCAGAAAATCCGAAAAGCACGACAGAGCGCGGCAGTATACACATGAGAAAGAATCATCTTTTCGCACAAGATTGAAGACCAGAGCCCTGATCAAGGCGACATCGACGCCGTCAGGGTCCAACTGGACAAAGGCGCGGATATCAATGCCTACGGGACGCTTCGTGAATCGACCGCCTTGCAACTTGCAGCCTCCAGTGGCCATCTCGACATCATCAGGCTTCTCCTCGAAAGTGGGGCCGACATTGACGGGAGAAACAAGGGCGGGGGGACGGCCTTGCACTATGCCGCCAGTAGCGACCAGATCGACGCCATCAAAGTCCTGTTGGACGCAGGCGCCGACATTCATGCAAGAGGTATGGCTGGCGGAACAGCCCTGCACAGGGCCGCTATTGCCGGCCAGTTCCATGCCGTCAAAGTCCTGCTGGAAGCAGGCGCCGACGTGAATGCAAGAGATGAATCGAGGGAAACGCCTCTAATGAAAGCGTGGGAAGGGAGCCCTAAAATACTCGGCATGCAGCTTCTTCCCGTCAGTGGCGCCGACAAGATGAGAGTCGAGCGATTGCTCAAAGACGCCGGGGCTGAGGAATGATTCATTTGTCCAGACCTGCACTTTCCCGATATCCCAGAAGTGAAGGTTCCGCCCATCCGATCGTTCAAATATCGCTCCTGGTGAGTCAGAAATACGTTTTCAATTCTGCATTTTCTGAGGTTTATAAGACCTTCGAGGCGTATGCTCGACTTGGTCCTCGATCGCGAACATCGACGGCGCGCCAAACACTTGACCTTGTGGCTGGCAGCCTGAAAGAGCGTTGTCCCTCCCAAGTCGACGGAATCAGAGCTTAAGGTTGACCGCGCTGTGCCGCTTGGAAAGGTCGTAGTCCTTCATATCCCCGGCCGACAGCTTCTTCGACGGGCACATGTGCAGGCATTTGCCGCAGAAATCGCCGCACGTGTCAGGGTCAGTGTCGGGGTCAGGACTTGTCCCGTTTTGTTCTCGGCAATTCTCCCCGTGTCCGGGCCGGGCCGTTCGTCGTCGCTCCAGTGAAAAACGGCGTGGACGCCGGCGACAACTACGATCCCGATGAGTCCAGCGACAAGTCCTCGGTATTTCTTCGTTTCCGGTCTACTCGTCCTGATTTGATCAACGTGCCGGGTTCACGCTCAAATTATCGAAAGAAGTCGCGGCATCAGCCTTGGTCCAGAAACCAACGCCGCCGGCCTCCCGGAAGGCGCGGTCACTGGTTTCCAGCAGCTTCTTGCCGTTGAGCCACCCCTCGATTTTTTCGCCTTTGTGGACGATCTTGATCGTGAACCACTCGCCCGCCATGACACGGATACCGCGAGCGCTCGCAAGAGTTCTCCTTGCTCCATTCTTGACGTAGTACAGTCGGAAGTTACTCTCCAGTGGGTTGTATCGGGCGATGTAATAGTTGTCTGCATCCCTGACCCGCCAAATGGGGCCGCCGCCCTGATCCACCCGGCCGCTGTTTGCGCGGACTTTGACTTCGATTTCTCCATCCTTGAAAGTGATGGCGGGGTTCCAGCACAAGTTGAATACACCACGAGAGGTGTCGTTGACCTTGGACAGTGACAACACATGAGGTTTGCTTGGGGCGTTGGCGTCCCTGGCGACGGCCCATTCGGCAAGTCCGCCCCTGGACTTTGTCGCCTCGATCTTCCACCCTTGTGGCAGCTTCCCTTCCGCAACGTCATCGAACGAAAAAGCAGGCTGTCCGCTGCGCCGGCCAGCTCCGGTCGCGACGGCTCCAACCGCCAGTCGTTTCGGCGAACGCCCAACGTTGACCGTCGCAACCACCTTTCGTTGGACGACGTCCACGACGCTCACGTCATTTGTGCCGGTGTTGCTGACCACGGCCAGTTTGCCGTCGGGGGTGAAGCCCACCCAGTTCGGATTGCGACCGACAGAGATATGACCGAGGATTCTGTGGTCCTTCGTATCGAAAATGGTGACTTCGTTGGTCGTCTGCGTTGTCAGCCACAGTTGGCTTCCGTCGGGAGTAAGGGCAATCCCATGTGCATCCTTGCCCGCGGCGGCGAAGATCGGCTCACCCAGAGCGATGCGATCCACCACCTTCTTCTGCCGGGGGTCCACCACCAGCGCGCCGTTCAGCCAACGGATGGTCTGATAGACTCGCTTACCGTCGGGCGTCACCGCCAATACGCGAGGAAAGGCCAGCAGTGGTGTTTCGGCAGTCACCTTCCAGGTCTGTGAATCGAGGGCCACCAACTTCATGTCGCCTTCACTCGTTACGTAGATGGTCTTGCCGTCCGGGCTGCGCAGAGCGATGTGAGGAGCGCGGCCGACCGGTACAACCTTGACGACCTTGCGGGTCGAGACTTCGACGACCGCGACTGCTCCGTCCTCGTGCAAGGTGGCAAAGACATAGCGCCCGTCAGCCGAGACTTCGACCTGATTGGGCCCATTGCCGATATTGATCGTTGCGGCCACCTCGTTTTTGATGGGATCGATTATCGACAGGGTCCCGTCACCTTCGTTGGAGACGTACACTGCCTTCCCATCGGGAGCGATGGCGACACCATGGGGCTTGGCTCCCGTGTGTATGTGGCCGATCAAACGGCCGTTGACCGGATCGACGACCGACACGCCGTCCCCACCAAAATTGGTGATATACGCTCGTGCAACCTGCTTCGCCGACGCCGGAACGAAGATCAGTTGGATCACCTTTGACGGGCTGTGATCGATGTGCTCTTCACGGTCGAAGACCGCTACCCCCATTCGATAGGTTCTGCCGACATCGAAGGCCGTATCGTCGCCGTGACCGGTCGAGAGCTTCCTGGCGAACTCCACCGTCCACCGCCCGTCCCGCCAGATTCCCTTCGCGCGAATATCGGCGGCGCTGCCGGACGGCTTGCCCGCCACATACTTCGAAACGCGATCACCCCTGTGAGCCGCTGGGGCGGCTTGGCTCTTCTGCGGCGACTCTCCCTCATCCTCAGGCCTGGAAATCCAGATCTGACTCCCGCTGCGAGTTTTAAATGACTTTGTTTTTCCCTCTGGTTTTGTCTTGCTGAAACGGTGGGTCTTGTCCATGGCATAGCCTGCAGGATTGGTCCGGGCCGCCTTCCAGTGCCAGACATCCCAGACGGCCTCGACACCCGAGAGCATGTCTGCGTTGAATACGCCCGTATGCTCGAAGGCGAGCGCGAGAACATCCTCACGGTCGCCCCCTTGCTGGTACGCCTTGTTCTCGGCGTTCCACACCCAAGTTTTGTGTGCGGCGTCGCGAGTGGCATCGGCCCAGGAGATCAGGAAATAGATATGCGTGGCCGTCCGAACCGACTTGATGGCGACCGGCGTGGTCCGACCTTCCTGATCGCCGGACACCTCCCTCACCATGACCCGCGTGCCGCGGGTGTAGCTCCACGCCTCATCATTGCCACGCCCGTCGATCTCCGGGGCCCTGGTGACGGCAACCGATTCGACTATCTCACCACCAGCTTCCGCCGGCGCTATGGCCTGTCCCTCTACCGGCGTGCATCCTAAAACCATCATCGACAGCAGGTAAGCCAGGATGCTGTGGCGCTGCGTTTGCGGCTTCATGAG
>CBDUSG010000167.1:0-6733 GCA_965369575.1 uncultured bacterium
CGACACTGTTGACAGGCTCCGAGAGTTTCCTTTTTCGGAAAAAACAGTGTTCCGAGATAGCCCCGGAAGATCTCAGCTTTCGGGGATTCGCCCGCAACCGGGCGGAAAATAAGAATATCCGGACAAGCCTGAAGCACGGGCCGCTCGGAGGTCGGCTGACAAATGGCTCGGAGAACAGTTCTGGTGGTCGAGGACCAGGCCCCGTTCAGGGAGTTCCTCCAGATAAGTCTGACTAAGCTCGGCCTCGAGGTGCACACCGCGCTCACGGGGAAGGTCGCCCTGAGCCGGGCGAAGGAGCACAACCCCGACCTGGTTTTGCTTGATGTCATGCTGCCCGATATGGACGGGTACGAGGTCTGCAACGAGCTTCGCGACCGGCCCGAGACATCGCTGACCCCCATCATTTTCATTTCGGCCGTCGGCTCCGATAAACATATCCAGAGGGCGATGGCGGCGGGCGGCACGGATTACATCGTCAAACCGCTGAACACCGCAGACATCAAAACGATCGTCAGTCGCTACCTGGGCGATTGATCTTCCCGCCGCTTGAATCGACATTACTCACAGCGCGAAGAGCGAGAATATCCGAATGCGCGTGGATGCCTCCTCCGGCGCTCCCGCCGCTTTCCCGGTCGAACACGGCGGATGCTCTATGGAAGCAACCGGTGCAACTTGACTCTTCTTCCCTTATCGCGATAATATTGCTTGATTCGACATATGAGATACGGCTCGGATGCGTCTTTTCGGCGCGGAACAAAGAGCGGAGACAGCATGCTTAAAGAAAGTCGCCGGGTGATACACATCGGCCTGAACTACGTGATCGCCCCCAAAAAGCCTCTGACCGTCGATGAGAAGCTGAAGTTCCAGAAGGAACTCAGCATGATCGGCCTCGAGGCCGAAAACACGGCGAAGAAAGAGGGGGGTATCGGGATCAAGGCTTTGTATGAGCGCACGCCTGTCATAGTCGAAACCTTCATGAATTCCCCCAACACCGGGCAGCTCCTTATTCTCATGCCGGAAAATCCCGACGGCGCCCTCTTTCCCCAGATCGCCGACGCGGTCGGCGACATTTACCTCAAGGTGCTGACCGATCCCAAGCCCCAGGCGTTTCCCGCCAGGGATGCCTGCATCCGAAAGCTCTTCGACTGCAGCGCCGAATACCCGCATGCCTTCAAATACATATGGGAAAAAATGCTCGGGAGGCCGGAGTCCGACCTCGCGCCTCTCGGCGGGCCGATAGCCGGCGGCGGCCTGAGGTTTGTGATCCCGCCCGTCGGAGACAAACCGGTGGAGACCGAGGTCAGAGTCGAATCGCTGCTGAAGGACCCGAAGCAGCTCTGGGTCGAAGTAAGGATGAAATGGCTGAGGCCCGAAAAGGCGGAGGCCGGCTTTGGCGCGAGTGAACTCTTCAAGCGCGTCAATGATTTCATAGACGAAAACGTCGTCGACTTCATGCTTGGCTGAGAAGGTCCTGCTGCGTGGACGAGGGGCGTGGCTTTGGCTCGATGAATCCCGCCCCGCCTGACCCACACCCGCTTATGTTTATCCGGCGACAGAGAACATGACCGTCAAGAGACCACTCGTCTGGGTTTCGGCCGCCTTCATCGGCGGGGCGAGTTTCTCGTCCGCTTTCGGGCCGGTTTTCCCGCCGCTGTTCTGGACATTTCTTTCGATATTCTCCCTTGCCGTTCTGCTCGTCATTCTCAGAAAACGCACGCCGGCGGCCGCGGCCGTATTGGCGGCGACATTTTTTCTTGGGGCATGCGTTTATCTTCTCAAGGCGTACGTGCTCGAGATACCCGACCCTCTCGCGCAGCATTACGCATCGGACAAGTCTGTGAAGGCCGCCATCAGCGGCGTGGTCAGCGAGAGCCGGCCCGCGCACGACAGCGGCCGAGTCTCGTTCGTTCTTGACGTCGACGGCATCGAGACCGGGCCGGTCGGCGATAAGGCAAAAACGCGTGTCAACGGGCGCACTCGCGTCAACTGGTACGAACCCGACGCGCCCGTCGAGCCGGGCGACTTCGTGCGCGTGACGGGAAAGCTGAAGCTGCTGAAAGGATTCAAGAATCCGGGAACTTTCGACTATGAGCGTTACATGCAGCGCCGCGGGATATTCACGACCATGTATGCCGAAGGTCCGGGCGCGGCGACCGTCTCAGGCAAGGGCGGACTGGGCCGGCTGCGAAACTTCAGGGAATATTTTCGTCGAGAGGGCTTGCGAATAATCTCGCGCTCGACGCGGACCGACGAGACGCGCGCATTCATGGCGGCGATACTGCTGGGCGAGCGCGGTCTGTTGACGGATGAGATGGAGGACTGGTTCAAGCGGACGGGCACGTTTCACGTTCTTGCGATTTCCGGGCTCCACATCGGTCTTGTGTATCTGATCGTATCGCTCGCGCTCACGCCGGTCCCGCTGGGAACGAAGGGCCGCGTCGCGCTCTCGATCCTGTTTGTGTGGGTCTACGCGCTTGCCACGGGCGGCAGCGTCTCGGTGACGAGGGCATCGATAATGCTCACGCTCGTGCTGGCGGGATACTACCTCAGCCGCGAGGGCGATTTCCTGACGTCGGTGGCCGTCGCCGCACTGATAGTCGTCGGCGCGGATCCGGTGATGATAGACGAGGCCGGCTTCCAGCTCTCGTTCACCGCCGTGTTGCTGCTCTGCACGTTCGAGCCTTTCTACAGGGCCAAGTTCTATCCGCTGGTTCAGGAAAAGCTCCGGAGAATCCCGCCTCCCATATTGAACAGGCTGGCCGTCACGATGTTTGCCTCGCTGGTGATAGGTGTCGGCATGCTGCCGATTATCGCCTATCATTTCAACATGGTCTCGCTTGTCTTTCCAATCGCCAACCTGGTCGTGATTCCCGTCCTTTCGCTGGTGCTGGCGGCGGGGTTTGCGTGTCTGCTGGTCGGGTTCGTGTGGCTCGAGGCGGCGGCCGCGTTCGGGCTGCTGGCCGAGGCGTTCGCGTGGATAATTTTCGGGGTCGTCAGGCTGTGCTCCCTTGCGCCGGGCAGCTCGATACGCGTGGTTTCGCCCCCCATCTGGCTGCTGGGTTTGGAGGCGCTCGCGATCGTGATGGTGTGGTGGCGGGTCAACTCGATACGCAGGCTCGCGCCGTTCGCGGCCGCGGCCGTGTTCATCGTTGCGACCTCTTTCATCGGCAATCCCGCCGAACGGCCCCTTCGCGCCACATTCCTCGACGTCGGCGACGCCGACGCCTGCCTGCTGGAGTTTCCCGCAGGCGAGACGATGCTCGTCGACACCGGGTTTGCGACCCCGAACCTGGACTGCGGCGAGCACCTGATAGCGCCTTTCCTGTGGAGGAAAGGGATAGATTCAATAGACACGCTCGCGCTCACGCATCCCGACGCCGACCACACGGGCGGCGCGCTTTTCCTCATGAGGAACTTTCGGATAGATCGGCTGCTGCTGCCGGACATAGGGAGGACGGCGCCGGGATTCGAAGAGATATTGCGGACGGCGGGTGAAAAAGGAATCCCCGTAGAATGGGTGGCCGCGGGCGGCACGGTGTCCGGCGCTCGGGGCGTGCGCATCGAGGCGCTGAATCCGCCGCTCGGCGCGAGCCGGGACGGCCTGTCCGACAATGACCTCTCGCTCGTCCTGCGAATTACTTACAGGGATACCGCATTTCTTCTGGAGGGCGACGCCGGCAGAAAGGCTTTTCGGTTCATGCGGGATTTCGGAGATCGGCTCCGCAGCGACGTGATGAAGGCGTCGCATCACGGTCTGCGCAGCGGATTCGATCGGAAATTCGTCGAGCTTGTCGGGCCGGAACTGGTGGTGATATCGGGCAAGGCGCACCGGGTCAACCAGAGCATGGAGGAGCGAATCGAACGATATGCGGCGCTTTGCGATACGGTGCTTGCCACGAAGGACAGCGGCGCGATCGTCGTCGAGATCGACGGCCGCGGGATGAAGACAAGAACGACCCGCATGGCGCGCGGCCCCATTTTCTGATGAACGCGCGCGTCGATGCCCACGCTGGCCGGTCCGAGAGCCGATATTCAATTATCACCCGCCGGGTGGGAGATTTTCTGCCGCCTGTGGACTTGCCGATGGGATTGAGACGCTCTTGCCGGAAATAGTTTGCAAACGGGCTTGCGGATTGATATAATGTTTCTGCCTCAGACTGCGAGGGGAGGCTACAGGAGTCTCGATAGGCGATGCAGCCCAAAAGAGAAAGGGTGTTGAATCAAGGATGCCGCACGGGACTGCTCGTGACCCTGCTCGTTGCGCTTGTTCTCGGGATGGGCGTGCTGGCGATCTTTTTGATCGTCTCGCAGGCCCGCAGCACGCAGTGGACCTTCACGTCGCGCGAGAGTGTTGCGATCCTGGAAATAGAGGGCCCGATATTCGACGCCAGGGCTCCGCTGAAACAGCTTAAGACTTATTCCGACAACTCGTCGGTCAAGGCGATCATGGTTCGCATAAACAGCCCGGGCGGCGCGGTCGCGCCGTCTCAGGAGCTGTTCGAGGAGTTGAAAAAGGTCCGGGAAAAGGGAAAAAAGGTCGTTATCTCGATGGGATCGGTCGCCGCTTCGGGCGGATACTATATTGCTTGCGCGGCGGATGAGATTTACGCGAATCCCGGCACGATAACGGGAAGCATAGGCGTGATCGCCGAATTTCCCAACGTCGAGGGCCTGATGGACAAAGTGGGGATCAAGTTCGAGACGATCACAACCGGCCAATACAAGGACACCGGCTCGGCCTTCCGTCCGATGACCGAGGACGAGCACAAGCTCCTTCACGAGATGCTGATGGATGTATACGACCAGTTCGTCGAGGCCGTGGCCGAGGGCCGCGGCATGCCCATCGAGGATGTTAAAAAATACGCCGACGGCCGCGTGTTCAGCGGACGCCAGGCCCTGGATTACGGGTTCGTCGATGCGCTGGGCACGCAAAACGACGCCATCAAACGCGCGGCTGAGCTGGCGGGCATCAAGGGCGAACCACGCATTATAAGAAAGCCCAGGCGGCGTTTCCTGCTCGGCCAATACGCCGAGGAAATGCTGCGTCAATTTGTGCCTGCGGCCCGCCCGACTTACACGCCGGTTCTGTACATGCTTCGCTGAGCGGACTCTCAATGAGCAACATGGAATACGACGGAGATACCACCGGTCCCGCGCGCAAGCCGAAACAGTACCAGACCCGCCATTACGACAGCAGCATCAATGCCTACCTGAAAGAGATCTCGCGCCAACCACTCCTTTCATTTGAAGAGGAAATAGATCTGGCAAAGCGGATACTGAAGGGCGACGATGAAGCAAGGAAAATATTGATAACGTCCAACCTGCGTCTGGTCGTCAGCGTAGCCAACAAATACCTCCACTACGGCCTTCCGCTGCTCGATCTGGTGGAAGAGGGCAACCTCGGCCTGATAAAAGCAGTCGACAAATACGATTACACGAAGGGCTACAAGTTCAGCACATATGCCACATGGTGGATACGGCAGTCGGTATCGCGTTACCTGGCCAACTACGGGCGCACGATACGCATTCCAGTCTACATGACCGAGAATGTAATAAAATACAAACAGGCCGTGCAGAAGCTTTACAGAGAGTGGAGCCGCAAGCCGACATTGGAGGAGATATCGACCGAGCTCGATATCACACCCGAGGAGGTCGCCCAACTTCACAGGTACTCGCAGAGGATAACCTCTCTCGAATCACTCGTGGGCGGCGAGGAGAGCGCCGAACTCGGAGCTCTGATCCAAGACGTTCATTCGATAGATCCCGTCGACATAGTCGCCAAAGTGTTCCGCGATCAGAAGTTGATGCAGATGCTTCAAGAGCTCACCCAGCGCGAGGCCGACATACTCCGCTTCCGCTACGGCCTCGCCGACGGCGACCCGCACACGCTGAAGGAAACCGGCGACAAATTCGGGCTCACGCGCGAGCGAATCCGGCAGATAGAATCCAAAGCCCTGACAAAACTCAGAAAACACATCGCTCTGAACAACATCGATTTCGAGGAGTTTTAGAAAATGAGCGGAGGAACGATGGAAGAACGACTGAAAAAAACGATTCGCAGCATTCCCGACTTTCCCAAGAAGGGCATCCTGTTCAGGGACATTACCACTCTCCTGAAAGACAGATCGGCCCTGGCCGACGCCATCGACTCTCTCACTGCGCGCCACAAGGGCAAGGGCATCACCAAAGTCGTCGGTGTAGAATCGCGCGGATTCATCCTCGGCACGCCGATAGCCTACCTGCTGGGAGCGGGCTTCGTGCCCGTGCGCAAAAAGGGCAAGCTGCCCGCAGAGACATACAGCGCGACGTACGAACTCGAATACGGAACCGACCATCTCGAGATACACAAAGATGCGATCGAGGCCGGTGAGAGCATCCTGATCGTCGACGACCTGCTAGCCACCGGCGGGACTGCCGCCGCGACGGTCGAACTGCTCGGCAATTTCGACGCAAACATCGAGGGGATAGATTTTCTGGTCGAGTTGACCGACCTCGGAGGCCGCGAAAAGTTGCAGGGCTGCGAGGTTTTTGCATTACTGAAATATTGATGAATAACAGGGGGCGCCGAGGAAGGTTGCGCGCGGGTTTCGGCGAGATGCAGCCCGGCGAAAAATCCAATCCGTATTTATGCGCCCGTAGCTCAGTAGGATAGAGCAGCGGTTTCCTAATGCGTTCAGTGGTTTTGGGCGTAATTCCTAAAGGCCCAGAGGCTTATGAATCATGGCTTCTGGGC
>CBDUSG010000168.1:0-6727 GCA_965369575.1 uncultured bacterium
ATATAATTTGATGCAACTGTCCGTCAGACACCATCTTAGAGGAGAAAACAGTGAAGCCGATGCTCATGGCTGGCAACTGGAAGATGCACAAGCTCACGGCCGAGGCCCGCCGGCTCGCATCCGAGCTAAGGGACGCGCTCACAGACGTCGACCGGGCCGTGGGCGTGCTTTTGTGCCCGCCGCTCACCGCGCTGGCCGAAGTCGCAGCCGCTATAGCCGACACGCCGATTCAGCTCGGCGCCCAGAACCTCCATTGGGAGTCAAAAGGCGCGTTCACCGGCGAGGTTTCGGCGGCCATGCTCAAAGACGCCGGCTGCGACTACGTGTTAATAGGACACTCGGAGCGGCGCGCGCTCTTCGGCGAGACCGACGAAACGGTCAACAAGAAAATCGGCGCCGCGCTGGCGGCGGGACTCAAGGCCGTCGTCTGCGTAGGCGAGACCGAACATCAGAGGGACGGAGGCGAGACCGAGGCGGTTGTCGAAAGGCAGGTCCGAAACGGGCTCGCGGGCCTCGATCCGCGGCAAATGGCCGAAATCGTGATCGCATACGAGCCGGTGTGGGCCATCGGGACCGGCAAGAACGCCACTCCCGAGCAGGCCCAGGAGGTTCACGCGCTGATTCGAAAGCTTGTTTCGGAATGCTACGGCAATGCGGTGGCCTCGTCTTTGCTTATACTGTACGGTGGCAGCGTCAAGCCCGAAAACGCGGACGAGCTGATGGCGCAGCCGGACATCAACGGCGCGCTCGTCGGAGGCGCCAGCCTCGACGCCGGTTCGTTCGGCAAGATCGTTCGAGCAGGCGCTGCGGCGGCTTCCGGATGAGATCTGTTACAGGAGAAAAAACAGAATGAATATAGTCGGAATCCTCTTGCTCGCAATTCACATCATATCTTGCACCGGGGTCATTCTCATCGTTTTGCTGCAGGCGGGAAAGGGCGCCTCGCTCGGGGCAGCCTTCGGCGGCGGCTCGAGCCAGACGATGTTCGGCACCGGCAGCGCCACTTTTATCGGTCGAATCACATGGGTGATGGCCGGTGCGTTCATGGCGACCTCGCTTCTTCTCACGCTCATATCGCCGTGGGGGGACAACGGGGCGGGGCTTGGAGGAGGCGTGCTACAAGAGGAACCCATCGCCGCGCCGCCCCTGGGCGAGACGAGCGCACCCTTGGCGCCGGGAACGCTTCCGTCGGGTACGGAGTTTACCGGCGACCTGGGGCCCGCGCTGCCCGCCGAGACGGTTCCGGCGTCGACCGCGCCTGAGCCGGCGCAACGCCCCTGACCGCCCTGAACTTGTCGGCGGCGAAAAGACCATGTGCGCCCTGTCCCACCACCCGCTCTCCCGGCTCCTGAGCCGCGGTTTTTCCGGGGAATCCTTATGGACGCTTTTGTGATAAGGGGCGGACCCACCCTCGAGGGCAGGGTCAAGATAAGAGGCGCGAAAAACGCCGTGCTTCCCATCATGGCGGCCTCGATGCTCGCCGACGGCCCGTGCGTCATCGAGAACGTTCCCGTCCTGCGCGATATCTCCACAATGAGCAGAGTGCTCCGCCGTATGGGGGTCGACGTGCGGGATGTCGGCACCGGCACGCTTACCATCAACAGTGGCGGCCTGAGCGATCACGTGGCCCCGTACGAGCTGGTGCGCACCATGCGCGCGTCCATACTTGTAATGGGACCGCTGCTGGCGAGGTTCGGAAAGGCCAAGGTCGCGCTTCCGGGCGGATGCGCGATAGGGCTGCGCCCGATTGATATCCACCTCAAAGGCATCGAGGCGCTCGGCGCCAAGATAAGAACAGGCCGCGGTTACGTCCAGGCGACGGGAAAAAGGCTCAAAGGCGCCGAGATATGCCTGGATTATCCCAGCGTGGGCGCAACCGAAAACCTGATGACGGCCGCCGTGCTCGCGCGGGGGAGAACAGTCATCGAAAACGCAGCGCGCGAGCCCGAGGTGCAGGACCTGGCGAAGTTCCTGCGCGCGATGGGAGCGGAAATCGGCGGTGAGGGGACTTCACGGATAACGATAGACGGCGTCAAATCCCTCGGGGCGGCCTCGCATTGCGTCATTCCCGACCGCATAGAGGCGGGCACATACCTGGTCGCAGGGATCATCACCGGGGGACGCGTCACGGTCGACGGCGTGATCGAGGAGCATATGAGGCCGATAATCTCGATGCTCGAGGAGGCGGGCGCGGAGGTAAAATGCGCCGGCCCGTCGATTACGATCTCGTCCAACACCGAACTGAAACCGCTCGACGTGAAGACCTCCCCCTATCCGGGATTTCCGACCGACATGCAAGCCCAATTCATGGCGCTGGCGGCGGTCACTCCGGGCAGGAGCTCGATAACCGAGGCGGTCTTCGAAAACAGATTTATGCAGGTCGCCGAACTCAACCGCATGGGAGCAGACATCCGTATCGAGCACAACACGGCCATCATCAACGGCGTCGAAAACCTTTCGGGGGCGGGGGTCATGGCATCGGATTTACGCGCGAGCGCGGCGCTGGTGCTCGCCGGGCTCGTCGCCAAAGGCGAGACAAGAATCTCACGCATATACCATATCGACCGAGGATACGACCAGATAGAAAAAAGGCTCAAAGCGCTCGGGGCTGACATCAGACGCGTGGAAGAAGAATAAATCGCGGAACAACGTGCCGCGCCTAATCGGATTCCCGCTTCCACGGAAGCAAGTTCGCCCAGCGGCGGGAAGTGTCTGGCAAAGGCGCCGCCGGATAATATCGCCATGATCAAAATACTCGAAACCGCCAACACTCCGCCGGACAGGCTGGAGAAAATCCTGCTGGGAAAGCATGCCGAGCCCGAGCTCAGGCGCATCGAGGCGGCTGTTCGCGAGATCGTCGAGAAGGTAAGGCGCGAGGGCGATCGCGCGGTCGTCCGCTTCACGAAGAAATTCGACGGCGTCGCCCTGCGTCCCGACGGGTTCAAGGTGCGACAGAGCGAGATACGGTCGGCATACGACAGGCTCGAGCCCGAATCGATCCGAGCCCTTCGCCGGGCTCACAAAAAGATAACTGCCTTTCATAAAAAGCATCTGCGCAGAAGCTGGACGGCCCGGGGCTCCGACGGCTCGACGCTCGGACAGAAGCTGACACCCATCGAGCGTGTGGGAGTCTATTGCCCGGGCGGGAAGGCATTCTATCCGTCCTCGGTGCTAATGAACGTGGCGCCGGCGAAGGTCGCCGGTTGCAGCGAAATAATAATGGTGTCGCCGCCTTCGAGCGACGGGACGATCCATCCCGGCCTGCTCGCCGCCGCCGACATCGCGGGCGCGACTCAGGTTTTCCGGATCGGCGGAGCGCAGGCCGTGGCCGCGCTGGCGTATGGCACGAAGGCCGTTCCGAGTGTCGACAAGATAGTGGGACCCGGCAACATCTACGTTGCCATCGCAAAGCGCCTCGTGACCGGCCGGGTGGCGATCGACATGGAAGCCGGCCCGAGCGAGATAATGATTGTAGCCGACTCCTCGGCCGCACCGAGGCTGGTCGCCGCAGACATGCTGTCGCAGGCCGAGCACGACGAAATGGCCGTCGCGATCCTGGTGACGACCTCGCGCAAGCTCGCGCGCGAAGTGATCGACGAAATCGGACGACAGATGCGACGGCTCGACCGCTCCGCGATAATTCGCGCCTCGCTTCGGCGCAATGGGCTCGCGATCATCGCAAGGAGCATGACCGAGGCTGCGGCGCTGGTGAACCGCCGCGCGCCGGAACATTTGGAGCTCATCGTCAGAAGTCCTGAGCGGCTTCTCGAAAAGATCGAGCATGCGGGCGTCGTGTTCCTCGGCGGACAGACGCCGAACTCGGTCGGCGACTACATGGCCGGGCCGAATCACGTGCTGCCGACCGGCGGCCGCGCGAGGTTCGCCTCGCCGCTGACCGCCGAAGATTTCAGAAAAGTGACCAACGTCATCGGATACTCGTCGGCAAGGTTGAGGGCGGAGGCTGACGACATAATCTCGATTGCCGAACTCGAGGGATTGACCGCGCATGCCGAGGCGGTGAGGGTGAGACTGAGAAAATGAGTTACACGCGCAAGCACCTGGCGTCTGTCGACGGCTACACTTCCGGCGAGCAGCCGACCGAGGCCGGTTACATAAAGCTTAACACCAACGAGAACCCGTATCCGCCGTCTCCCCGCGTGTTCGAGGCCGTGCGACGGGCGACGGGCGAGCGGATGCGCAAGTATCCCGACGCCGTGTGGCGCAGCCTTCGCGCGAAGATAGCCGACGTGTACGGCGTAGCGCCGGAGCGGGTATTCGTCGGTAATGGCTCCGACGAAGTGTTGAGCCTTCTGATAAGGACGTTCGTCGATCCGGACGAAAAAGTCGTCTATCCATATCCGTCATACGTGCTCTATGAGACGCTCTCGCAGCTTAACGACGTCGAATACGAACAGGTGGAGCTGGACGATGACTTCGACCTGCCGGAGGAGGCGTTCGGAACGGCTGGCAAGATTTTTTTCCTGGCCAACCCCAACTCTCCCACAGGCAAGCCCGTTTCAATTGACGTCATAGCGAGACTTTGCGGCTCGTTTCCGGGGCTCGTCGTTGCCGACGAGGCATACGCCGACTTCGGCAAGAGTTCGTGCATCGGGCTGCTGGGGGAATATTCGAACCTGATCGTCCTGAGGACGTTCTCGAAGTCTTTCTCACTCGCCTCGATACGCGTAGGGTTTGCGCTGGCGAGTGAGGAACTTATCGCCGATCTGATGAAGACCAAGGATTCGTACAACGTGAACCTGCTCAGCCAGCTTGCGGCCGAGGCGGCGCTCGAGGACCTCGAGCACATGCGCGAAAATGTCGGCAAGATAGTGCGCACGCGCGGGCGGCTCACCGAAAGCCTCCGGCGGCTCGGGTTCGAGGTCTATCCGTCAGAATCGAATTTCGTGCTGGCCAGGCCTCCCGACGGCGACGCGCACGGGGTTTACGAGGAACTGAAACGGCGAAAAATCCTGGTCAGGTATTTCCCGCTCCGGCGACTCGAGGATCGCCTGAGGATCACGGTTGGGACGGATGATGAGGTCGATGCGCTCTTGAAGGAACTCGGCGATAAGTTTTCCGAGTGAGGCGGGCGGTTCTTCGAGTTCCGGTCAGGCCTCGAAATCGAGATGGGAGCCTTTTTGGCCGTTCGGGACGCTTTTCGGCGCTTTTTTCGCGTCTTTCCCGGGCGAATCGGCCTTTTCACGCTTATCTTCGACTGGGGTACCCTTCAGCTTTTCAGCCGACTCCCGCGAGGTTTCCTCGCTGTCGCGGCGGCCCTGCTCGTCGTGGGTCACGTCGTAGTCGGTCTCGGCCGGGTCCTCCTTATGGTCGCGCAGGGCGCGCAGGCGTTCGGCGAACCCCGCCATCTCGACGGTTCGCTTCTGCGCGTCGACGTCGAGAAGTCGCCGTGAATCGATGGGTTTCGGCTGCATTTCTCTCACCGCCTTCGGGGGTTGGAACCCCCAATACTATTATCGGCAGAAAACAGGCCAAAATACAGTAATATAGTCTCTATAGATATTATAACGCGTATCCTGATAAGGGGGAAATAGGCAAGTGGAGAAATATCTGGAATTGGCAAAGGAGGCGGCTCTCGACGCGGGCCGCGCGCTTCGTGAGGGCATCGACAAGATAGCGTGGATCGAGCATAAGGGCGAGATCAACCTTGTCACCGAGATGGACATCAAATCCGAGGCCCTGATCAAGCAAAAAATCGGAAAAGCGTTCCCCGACCATCAGTTTCTCGCCGAGGAAAGCGACGTGCCGGAAAAGCGATCGCGTTTCAGGTGGATCATCGATCCGCTCGACGGCACCACGAATTACGCCCACGGGTTCCCCATGTTCTGCGTCTCGATCGCGCTCGAGGTCGACGGCGTCGTCGAGGCGGGCGTCGTGTACGATCCCACGCGCGACGAGCTTTTCACCGGCGTCCGCGGAGCCGGCGCCGCGCTGAACGGAAAGCCGATACACGTCTCGCGCGAAACAGACCTGAACGGGGCGCTGCTTGCGACCGGTTTTCCCTATGATCTGCGCACGAGCGAGGCCAACAACCTCGATCATTGGAACGCGATGATAACGCGCGCTCAGGCCGTCAGACGGGCGGGCTCGGCGGCGCTCGACCTCTGCTACACAGCCATGGGCCGCTTCGACGGTTTCTGGGAACTCAAGCTGTATCCGTGGGACGTCGCCGCGGGAGCGCTGTTCGTCGAGGAGGCCGGCGGCAGGGTGACGGACATCGTCGGCGGGCCGTTCACCGTCTACTCGAAGGAAATCCTCGCGACCAACGGCGGAATCCACTCGCAGATGGCCGAAATCCTGAAGAAAGGAAAACGCCCGGCCGGTGGCCGGTGACATGCCCCAACCCCATCTTGCTCACGGAGGGACTGTCCCAAGAATTACGGGCCGAGCGCCGCGAGGCCGTAGATTCGGGACTGTCCCGCCCGGCCAGTGGCCAGTGACATGCCCCGGCCCCATCTTGCTCGCGGAGGGACTGTCCCAGGAATTACGGGCCGAGCACCGCGAGGCCGTAGATTCGGGACTGTCCCGCAGATATCCAGATGAACACGGATGACTCTTCCGTTGGGGGCAGGCCCCTGTGCCTGCCCGGAACCTCATAGCCGCCGCCTTGACTTGCTGGTATTTACTCAGGTAAGATTTCATCAACACATGCCATTAATGTAATAAACGTGCGGCCGAGATCGCGCGAGGCAGGCAATATTCAGGAATA
>CBDUSG010000169.1:0-6720 GCA_965369575.1 uncultured bacterium
CGGACTGCGCCATTTCATGCGGCAGGATGGATCGAAGCCCGGAACATTTTTGCCGCCGATAATTACGAAAATGGTCGAGCGCTCCCGGGCACCGGCTCATATAAATTTCGCGCTCCTGCGGCTCTCCTTGCACGTCCAAAAGAGCGTAACTATCTGTCAACACAAGAGATACATTGCCCCGCCAAGCTTGGCGCCGGGGCCTCAGACCCGCATTTTCGGGTCCAGATAGTCCCGCAGTGAATCGCCGAGAATGTTCATCGATACAATGGTTAGTGCAATTGCCATGCCAGGGAATACCGTGATCCAGGGAGCGGAATGCAAAAAGCTGCGGCCATGGCTTATCATCGAGCCCCACGATGCCGTCGGCGGTTGAACACCCAGCCCGAGGAAGCTCAGCGCCGCCTCGCCCAGCATGAATCCGCCGAGCCTCAGGCTGGCCGCGACGATCAGTAGCGGCAGGCAGTTGGGCAGCACATGCCTCGTCAGCAGCCTCAGGTTGGAGCAGCCCGAGGCCGACGCAGCCGAGAAATATTCGGTCTGCTTTATCGAAAACACGACACTGCGGCTCAGGCGCGCAAACATGGGCCAACCCACGGCCGAAAGCGCAATGAAAACCGACGTGATCCCGGACGGGATGATCACGCTGATCGCGATCGCCAGCAACAGGCTCGGGAATGCCAGCGTGACGTCGGTGAGGCTGACGGCGACGGAATCCAGCGGCCGCCCGAAGAATCCCCCAAGCAGGCCTATCGCCGTGCCGAGAAGAAGCGAGAGAACCGTGGCCGCCAGCCCGATGCCCAGGGACACTCGCGCCCCCACGAGCGTGCGCGACAGCACGTCGCGTCCGTGATTATCGGCGCCGAAGGGATGCGCCCCGGTCGGCGGCATCAGCGCATCATCGAGGTCGATTTCGTTCGGAGCGTACGGCCAGATCATCGGACCGAAAAGTGCCGCCAGCACGATCGCTGCAAGCATAAGCGCGGCTACCGCGCCGGTTTTGTTCTGCCGAAAAAAACCTTGCAACGCGCCGACGCTCGATATCACTGTCTGTGCCATCTGGTTTCCCGCCGAAGTTCAGTTGACGAATTGCCGTCCGACCCGGATCATGCCGCCTCTGCGCGTCTGAAACGACCGGCCGCGCAGGAAACGATCAGGCTCCGTCCTGTCGCGCCGCCGGGTCGAGCCGCGGGTCGATTGCCGCATAGAACACGTCCACGAGCAGGTTGACCGCGACGAAAGCGGTCGCGCCGAACAGCACCGTACCCAGGATCACGGGATAATCGTGCTTGAGTATCGCCGTCATCGCGTATCTGCCGATTCCGTCCCATCCGAATATCGTCTCGGTAAGCACCGAGCCGTTCAGATAACTTCCCATGTCGATTCCAATGAGCGTCGTCACCGGTATCAGTGCGTTGCGCAGCGCGTGTTTCGTGGCGGCGGCGAACCTCGACACGCCCTTCGCCCTGACGGCCGTCAGATACGGCTGCGACAGCGCCTCGAGCATGCTCGAGCGCGTGATGCGGGCGATAAACGCGGCCGAGTTGGTGCCGAGGGCTATAGCCGGGAGAACCAGATACGCGAGCCCGCCGTTGCCCATGCCCGACGGCGGGAGCCAGCCGAGGCCGTATGCGAAAACGAGGACGAGCACAAGCGCGAGCCAGAAGACCGGCGTCGATATCCCGACCACCGAGACGATCCCGAAAAGCCTGTCCACCCAAGTATTATGTTTTATCGCCGAGACTATCCCGAGTGTCATCCCGAAACCGACGGCCACGATCATGGCCGCTCCTGCGAGTCGAAGCGTATTCGGGAACTTTTCGATCAGGCTCAGCGCGACCGGCCTGTTTGTGTAATACGAGCGGCCCAGCTCGCCCTTTGCGACGAGCAGCATGTATCTGGCGAACTGCGCCGGCAGCGGCTCGTCCAGCCCGAGGTCTTTTCGTATCTGCTCGATCGTGGCCTCGTCCGCGCGCTCGCCCACCATTGCCAGTGCCGGATCGCCCGGCACCATTTTCAGTATCGCGAATACGATCAGGGCCACCCCCACGAGCGTCGGCAAGGCCAGCAGCAGCCTGCGCCCGGCATACGCGAGCAGCGACGGTTTAAGCAGCATATAGGCCGCCGCAAGAGCGAGCAGCACCGCGAAGGGCGCCAGCAAGAGCCCGCTGGTGAGGCGGCCGCTCGCGGTCTCAACCGGCACCGATGCAGCGGCGAGGGAGACGCGGGTCCCCTTGTCGGCATTGTATATGGCGGGCGGAGAATAGCCTTTTACCCACGGCTGCGCCAGAAAAAAATCGACCTGATGCCAGAGGAACACCCATGGGGCGTCGTCTATTATCGTTGCCTCGGCCTTTTCATAGAGCGCGATGCGACGCTGCGGGTCGGGCTCGCGCTGGGCCCTCTCGATGAGTGAGTCGAACTCCGGATTGCCGTAGAAGGCGCGGTTGCCCGCCGCGCCCCAGTTGGCCGAGTGGAAGACGGGGAACAGGAAATTCTCGGCGTCGGGATAGTCGGCGTGCCACGAGAGCAGGAACATGTCGGCGTCGCCGTCGCTGACGGCCTGCTTGAACGCCGTCCACTCGAGCTGCACGATCTCGACGTCCAACCCGACTTTGCGCAGGTAATACTGCACGGCCTCGGTGATCTCGAGCGAGCTGCGGCGGGCCCTCTGGTAAAGCTTGAGCGGACGCCTCGCCTGCTCGCCCAGGCCGCTCAGCATCTCGCGGGCCGATTCCGGCCGATATTCGTATCCGCCGCGGTCGACTGCGTGGCCCGGCAGCTCGGGCGGGATCGGGCCGACCGCCGGCCGCGCACGGCCCTGCAGCGTCACGTCGATGATTTTGCGCCTGTCTATAGCCATGTTTACCGCACGGCGGAAGACGGGATCGTTCATCGGGGCTTTGCGACAGTTGAATCCCAGATAGTATGTGTTGAGGCCGACGCGCGACTTGATCTGCCTTTTCCAGAACGGGTCACTCGAAAAGCGCGCAAATTCGGCCGCGGGAATCTCGACGATGTCGATGTTGCCCGCCTCGAACTCGGCGATGCGCGTGAACTCTTCGGGCAGCACGCGATAGCTGATCGCGCCCACGCGGGCGCGCTCGCCGAAGTAGCCCTCGTTGCGCGTAAGCTTCAGGACCTCGTCGTGCCTCCATTCCGCCAGTTTGAAAGGACCGGTTCCCACGACGTGGTCGGAGAAATCTTTACCCCACCGCTCGACCTCCTCGCGCGGGACAATGTACGCGTTGGGCATCGCGAGGAATCCGATGAAGACAGACAGCGGGCGCTCGAGCGTTATCCGCAGAGTATAGTCGTCCGAAACGGTGACGCCCGCGCACTCTCCGGCGCGGCCGTCGATCAGGTCGCGCGCTCCGAGCACCGGCTCGAACAGCCATTTGCGGCGCGAGCCCGTGTCGGGCGAGAGCACGCGCTCGATGGAATACTTGACATCCTGCGCAGTGAGAGGCCGCCCGTTGTGGAAGCGGACGTCGCGCCTCAAGGAAAAGGTGTAGGTTAGGCCGTCTTCCGATATTTCCCACTCGGCGGCGACGTCGGGCGCGACGTTCATCTCTTCGTCGAACCTCACGAGCCCGTTGAACAGCTTCGTGGCAACCGAGCCGCCGGAAACGTCGACTATCATTGCGGGATCAAGGCTGGTGGGATCCTCGGGAAGGCTCAACTCGAGCGCGGAGAAATCCCTCGGGACGCCGCCACAGGACAGCAGCGCCAAAGATACGGTCGCGGCCAACAAGAGTTTGATCCGGCGCGGCCCGGCCATGGGATCGCCTTCCATCTTCAGCGGTTAGTCATTCAAATCCGCCGGCTGCCTGCATGCCTCGACAAAGGCGCAGAAAAGCCTGCGGCGGTTTTCATCGCGGACTTTCTCGGGATGCCACTGCGTTCCGATTATGAAGCGGGCGTCTTCTTTCTCGACGGCCTCGATAATGCCGTCCTCGCAGGTCGCAGCGACAATCATTCCGTCGCCGAGATCGCGGACGGCCTGGCGATGGCTCGAGTTGACGCTGACGGTTTCTCTGTCAAGGATCGCCCGGAGGCGAGTACCCTCATTGATGCTGATGATGTGCCTGTAGGCCGCGCTGCCGGGCCGATGATTTTCCGCGTCGGGAAGCTGGTGCGGAACGTCGTAATAGAGCGTGCCCCCGAAGTGAAGATTGATGAGCTGCATGCCGTAGCAGATTCCCAGCAGGGGCAGCCCGCGCTCGAGCGCGCCCCCGATAATAGCGCGGTCCTGCTCGAGGCGGCACTCGGGCGTGAGCGCCAGCGGCGTCTCCGGCTCTTCGCCCGGCACGTTGGAATGAAGATCCTCGCCGCCGGAGATCATCAGGCCGTCGATCATGTCGAGAATGGCGTCGTAGCCGCCGACGTCGCGGAGGTAGGGAACGATCACTGGAATTGCGCCCGCCTCGGCCACCGCATCGGCATACGAGATTTCGAGATATTGATATGTGCGCTCGGGATTGATTCGCTTGCCGACGTCCATGCAAGTCGAGATTCCGATCACCGGTTTTTTCGAATTTTCAGACACTGAAGATTCCCCTCGGCCGGAGGCCGGCGACATAAGGCGCCTTATCTCAACTTCTTCTTTCTCTCTTTTAGAAAAGAGAGAAAGAAGCAAAGAGAGAAAACGTCGAGATCGCCCATTTGCTTCGCAAATCCGCGATCCCCTCGTCTCCCATTTTTTTTGTCCCGGCTCTCGCCCCTGACTCCGCTCGTGGTCGCAGACGCGAAGCGTCAAATGTCCCCGGCGACCCGGCGGGCTGCCTCAGTATCGAACCGACAGCAGGCACAGGCCGTGGGCGGGGGCGGTGGGCCCGGCCCGCGAGCGGTCCTTCGCGTCGATAATCCCGGCCATCTCCGTGGGAGCGATCCTGCCGCGCCCCACTTCCACAAGCGTGCCGACGATGTTGCGCATCATCTTATACAAAAAGCCGTTCGCCGTGATGTCGAAGTGATGAACGCCGGCGTCGCCGCCGCACGTATTCACGATGCCGCCCGGCCCGTAATCGACGGCTATGATTCGGCGCGTGCGCGTTTTCTCGCCGCCGCCCGCGGCCGTGAAGGACGAGAAATCGTGCTCGCCCACGAGCGCATTCGCCGCGGCCCGCATGGCGTCGAAATCGAGAGATTCACGCACGTGCCACGCGTACTTTCGCTGAAACGGGCTCAAGAAAAGGCCGCAGGCGATCGCGTACCGATACGTCTTCTCCTTTGCGAACCTGGGCACGAAATCCTCGCCGACTTCGACGGCATCGGTCACGCGCACGTCGGCCGGGAGAATTCCGTTGAGCGACCGCTGCAGTCGGTCGAGAGAAACCGCGCTCGAGGTCTTGAATGCGGCCACCTGCCCGAGCGCGTGGACGCCGGAATCGGTGCGGCTTGCGCCGGCGGCGCGAACCGTTTCGCCGAGCACCGGGGCCAGCGCTTTTTCGACCAGTTCCTGCACGGTGACGGCGTTGGTCTGCACCTGCCAGCCCGCATAGTCGGTTCCCTCGTACTGCAACACGAGCTTGATATTACGCACGGACAACTCCGGTCAAAGGAACGCGGTCGCATCTGCAGACGCAGAGGCTTGCGGGATGCCGCTCAGGGATTCCTTTTGAGGAAATCAATTATGACGTCGCATATCTCGTCGGGCGCGTCCTCCTGCAGAAAGTGTCCCGCGCGCGGGATCATGTGGGTCTCGCTGTGAGGGTACAATCCCTGCCAGACGGGCAATACGTTGTCCGGCGGGAACACGTGGTCGTCCTCGCCCCAGATCAGGCACGTGGGCAGGTTCAGAACGCCGAGCTTTTCCTGGATGGCCTGCATCGTCGCGTACGACGGCTGGTCCTTGCGCAGCGGCACATCCTGGATCGCCATGGTCGGGATGCGCGAGTTGTAATCCGGAAACGGCGCCCTGTAAGCGTCGAGCAGCTGGGGCGTGATTTTTTCCTTGCGAACGATGGCCAGCGGCAGGAACCCCTCGACGAAGACGTTGTAGGCCAGCAGCATCGTCTCGCCGATCTCCGGCCTGCGGCACATGGCGAGAAGAGGCGGTATGCCTTCTTCGGGCACGTCTTCAGGGAACACGAACGCCCAGGTGCTCATGATGATGAGCCTTTTTATCCGATCCGCATGTTCGACGGCGTAACCGAGGCCGATGCCGCCGCCCCAGTCCTGCATGACCAGCGTTATGTCCCGCAGGTCGAGCTGATCCATGACTTCGGTAAAATACTCGATCTTGCGCTTCAGGAGGAACTCGCCGCGATCGATCGATTTCTCGGATTTGCCGTATCCCATGTGGTCGGGCACGACGCATCGATAGCCGGCATCGAGAAGCGGGGGCACGAAGTTGCGATAGAGGTAAGACCAGGTGGGATTCCCATGCAGCATGACGATCGGCTCGGCGTCGGGATTGTTCTTCGGCCTCTCGTCGACGTAATGCAGCCTCAGGCCGTTGACGGTCACGTAGTTGGGCTTGAAGGGATATGTCCCTCCGAATGTCTCATTCTGGATGTCCATCCTGTTCCTCCTCATTGGGCGTTTCGGACCGGGAGCGAGCGCTGAGCAGATTATAATGTGTCCGGCCCGCCAATTGCAAGCAAACCGGTGTCGTGTCAACCGTGGGGGGAGGCCCCCCTGTCACGGATACTTCGTATCCTTGCGTCGGCGGCGGCCAGTGGCCCTGTGGGGGGCGAGGCGCCCCCCACACCCCTCCGT
>CBDUSG010000170.1:0-6700 GCA_965369575.1 uncultured bacterium
GTCGCTTTGCGCCGCCTTGCGTCAGATCGATTAGCCCTGCGTCGCTTTGCGCCGCTTTGCGCTTGTAAGTACTTTATCATTTTGCCGGTCGACGGACAAAACCGCTGTGGTTCCCGGCCCCGCCGTCGCCATCCCGCGTGACGGCATGGAAACCAATAATTTTAGATACTATCAAGATACTGCTTCAGCGTCTGCGCATTTTGATCGCGCTCGGAGAGAATCGGCGAGTCGACGGGCCACTGCACCGCGACATCGGGATCATTCCAGAGGATGCCGTCTTCGAGATGGGGATCGTACACGTTGCTGCACTTATAAAGCGTTTCCGCCTCGTCGCTCAGCACCGCGTAGCCGTGAGCGAATCCAACCGGGATAAAAAACATTTTCTTGTTTTCAGCGCTGAGTTCGACGGCGTGCCATTGTCCCAGCGTCGGTGAGTTCGGCCTGATGTCGGCCGCAACATCCCACACACGGCCGCTCACGCAGCGGATCATTTTGGCCTGTCCCTTGCCGCGCTGAAAATGAAGTCCGCGTACGGTGTTTTTCGTGGATTTGACATGGTTGTCCTGCATCCAGGAAAGATCGACACCGATCTCCCGAAAGCGGACCTCGTTGTAGCTTTCATAGAAGAAGCCGCGATGGTCCTCATGAATCGTGGGTGTGATAACCAGCAATCCGTCGATGGGCGTGCGCTCGACCTGCATACGGCGTGTTCCCGACTGCGGGCGGCAAGGGGAGCTTGCCGCGATTTGTTTCCGGAATCGATTATTTCTCAGAAAATTATAGCATCTTTCGCGCGGCAAGTCGAGCGATATTCGGACATTGATAGAAGGCGCCGCCCAACCCCCTATGCTCCCCAGTGTCGCCCGACGATCCGCCTAGAACGCCAGGTAATGCACAAGCTCCTTCGTCATATTCAAGAGATCGCTGATCCGTATGTGCTCGTTGGCGCCATGGGCCGAGAGATTATCGGCTCTGACGGGCGAGACGCCGATGAACTTGTTTGTCTTCAGCACCTCGGCCACGCACCCCATGTCCGTCGAGCCGCCGATGCCCCCGATGAGGAAATCGCCGTAGTCGTGCACCGCCCGACGCGCCTCCATCATCTTCTTCATGTAGGGGCTCTCCATGTCGAAGACGACCGGCGGATAATCCCGCACGGACTTGACCTCGACGTCGACGAGCTTGCTCTTGGCCCTGCCGCGCTCGACCGCGCCTTCTATCTCCTTTACGACCTCGTCGCTGTTTTCTTCCGGTATGTAACGGCGGTTCACGACGAGCGCGCACTTGCCGGGCGTGATGTTCGCCTTGGCGCCTCCCCTTATGACCGAAAGGTTAAACATGGGAGTGAGCTGCGTCGAGGGCACGTTCGGCAGCGGGAACGAAGGCACCTTCGACTCTCTTGCCTCGACCTCTTTTTTCAGGGCGAGCAGCTCGTTGATGATCGGAACCATTTCTTCAAGCGCATTCACGCCCAGGAAGTTCATTCCGGAATGACAGCTTTTGCCGATAGCGGTTATCGTCACGTTGATCGCGCCCTCGCACGCCTGCATCAGTATGGGTTCCTGCGCCCCGAGCTCGAGGTTGAGCATGTGCCCCTCGGCGTACCCGTTCAGCGCGAGGTGTAACACGCCCGGATAGACCCCGATTTCCTCGTCGGTGCACATCAGGCAGCTCATGGAGAAATTCGGCTCAAGCGACAGGTCGTGCATCACCTTGAGCGCGCCCATCAGGCCCGCGATCGAGCCCTTCATGTCTGAGGAACCCCTGCCGTAGAATACATCGCCCTCGACGACGCCGGCGAACGGGTCATAATCCCAACCCTCCTCGATCGGCACGACGTCCATGTGCGCGTAAATCGAGATGGGTTCCTTGCCCACGTCCCTGCGCGCTACGAGGTTCACGCGGTCGCCTTCGAGATCGTACGGGATCTGCCTGACTTTTTCCTCCGGAATTATCACTCTTTCATTCGTAAAACCGAACTTCTCGAAGTCGGGCTCGAGCGCGGCCACAAGCTTGTCGTAGTTCTTTCCGGGAGGCACCGAAGTGTCTATCTGCACCAGTGTCCGCAGCGTGTCGACGATGTAGTCCCTGTTGGCCTCGACACGCTCGAAAGCGTCGTCATAATTCATCACTTCCTCCTCCTTCTCCGGTTCCGGCCCTTACTCAGCCGACTTTCACCTCGCTGAAGAAAACTTTCGCTTTGCCGATCTCGGTGGTCTCGCCCGTTATCTCGAACTCGCCCGAGAGACGGATGTCGTCCGATGCGCTTCCAACCATCACCTCGATTGTGCCGGGCTCGACTACGAATTCCATGTTCTCGTTGTAAAAGCCAAGCTGATTAACAGATAGCGCGAAGGCGATATTCTTTTTCTCTCCGGGCTCCAGGGCGATTCTCCTAAAACCCTTCAGCTCCTTCACCGGCCGGGTCACTTTCGCCTCGGCGTCGTGCACGTAAAGCTGAACGACCTCGTCGCCCGCGCGCTCGCCGACGTTCCTGACGTCGACGGCGACCTTTACTTTTCCCCCCATCGCGACCCGGTCCGGCTCGATTCGGAGGCCGTCGTACTCGAACCGCGTGTAGCTCAGGCCGTGACCGAACGCGAAAAGCGGCGTGCAGCTCGTCGAAACATAGTCGCCGTATATGACCGAGCGACAGCCCGACGGCTTGTGGTTATAGAAAATGGGAATCTGTCCCGCCGAGCGCGGGATGGTTATCGGCAGTTTGCCGCCGGGATTATAGTCGCCGAACAGAGTTCCTGCCACGGCGTCGGCGCCCTCTTCGCCCGGCAACCACGCCTCGAGGACGGCCGGAGCATGCTCGGCGATCCATGGGATCGACAGCGGTCTGCCGCTGACAAGCACCACGACGACCGGGGTTCCGGTCTCGAATACGGCCCGGACGAGTTCCTCCTGCACACCGGGCAGCCCGATGTCGGCCCGGTCGCGGAACTCGCCGCTCGTGCAGCTCTTCGCCAGCCCCGATTTGCCGCCCACTACAAGTATAGCGATATCCGATTTTCGAGCGATCTCGACGGCCTCGGCAAAGCCTTCCTTCGAATCGCCGATAACGTCGCAACCCCTGGCATGATGGACGGTCGTCTCGGGCGACACCTTCTGCCTTATACCCTCGAGCACGCTCATCATCGAAACCGGCTCGCCCTCGGGCAGGATTTCCGAAATGTCCTCGGCGGAGGCGCCCTGGACCTCGGTTATGAGCTCGATGTGCGAGGGGTGATGGTAGTCGCCGAGCATGTTCCTCACGTCATCGGCGTTGGGTCCGATGACAGCGATCGAAGACAGGTCTCTGGAAAGCGGCAGCAGAGCGTCCTTATTTTTCAGAAGAACCATTGATTTTTGCGCTATCGAGCGAGCCAGCGAACGCTGCTGAGGCGTCTCGAAGGCATCCGGGGCCTCTTCGGCGTACACGGCTGGCCTATCGAACAGGCCGAGCCTGAACTTCATCTTGAGAATCCTGGCCACGGTCTCGTCGATCAGGGCCTCGCTCACCATTCCTTTGTCGACAGCATCTCGAAGCGGCCGCCCATAGCAGGAAGTGTGCGGCAGCTCGACGTCGAGGCCGGCTTCGAGCGCCATGGCCGCGGCCTCGGCCCTGTCCCGGGCGACGTGATGGTATTGGAAGAGCATAATGATAGTGTGGTAGTCCGAGACGACGATTCCGTCAAAACCCCATTCGTTCCTGAGTATGTCGGTGAGAAGCTCCTTCGAGCATCCGCACGGCTCGCCATCAAGCTCGTTGTAGGCATTCATCACCGAAGCGAGCCCGGCCTCCTTCACGGCAGCCTCGAACGGCATCATATACACTTCGTGCAGCTCGCGCGGAGGGATATACGCGGGCGCCCAGTTCATCCCGCCGGCGGACACGCCGTAGCCGACAAAATGCTTCGCGGTCGCGGCGATGCCGTCCTTCAGGTCGGGTCCCTGAAGCCCCCGGACGTATGCGACCCCCATCCTCGAAACAAGATAGGGGTCTTCGCCGTAGGTCTCCTCGGTTCTGCCCCAGCGGGGGTCCCGCGCGACGTCCAGCACGGGCGAAAGGCCCTGGTGCGCGCCCGCGGCCCTCATCTGAAACCTGAGCACCAACGCCATTTCCTCGACAAGCTCGGGCGACCACGTGCTCGCCACGCCTATGATCTGCGGGAAGCACGTCGCGCCCCTGGCCATGTAGCCGCTCAGGCATTCTTCGTGAACGATGGCGGGGATTCCCAGGCGCGAGTTCTCGACCAGATGCGACTGGAGCTTGTTGGCCAACTCGGCGACATCTTTTGGCCCAAGCTTGCTGTGGCCGCCGATCATCGAGATCTGTCCGGCTCCATCAGAAGTTCGTGACCTGAACAGTTCCTCGGAAAAGGCCAGATTCTCGATCGGCTCGACACCGCCGAGCTGCGCGAGCTTCTCGTCCAGAGTCATGCGCGCCAAAAGGTCGGCGACCCTTTCCTCGACGGGAAGGGCCGGGTCCAGATGGGCGGCTCTTTCGCCTCCTGATCGTTCCGTCACCAAACAACCCCCTTGACTTTGTCGCGCCTGCGAGGTTTTCGCCGTTTTGGAAGCCCCACGGCCGGGCGGCCGGGTCACGGCGTTTCCGAAGTATATATCATTCGGTCTCGCATTATCAAACCCTTCGTTGGACGGGCAAACACGGCTAAAATCGCCTGGTTTTCAACCAGACCCGTTTTGCCCGGTCGCCATGCAGTGCTGCGATTTTTCCCCCGCGATCCTGCGTCCCCGGGCGCAGGCCCCCGCACTGTTGAAAGGCTGGTGAACCTGTGCTAAAATGGGGTGCGGACAGTCGCATAAGGAATGGGAAACGGGAAAATGTATGAGCTGACGGTCAAGACCTCGTTTTCGGCGGCCCACAGCCTGCGGGACTACGACGGCCCATGCAGCAATGTACACGGTCATAACTGGGTCGTCGAGATTGTCGTTGGCGGCGGCAAACTCACGCCGAACGGGATGCTCGTCGATTTCGGCGACATAAAAAAGGCCGCTTCCGAAGTGATATCCCTTCTCGATCACGCAAATCTGAATGACGTGCCTCCGTTTGACGAAATGAACCCCACGTCGGAAAACCTTGCGCGTTGGATATACGAGCAGGTCGGAAAGCTCGTGAGCGCCAACGGCGTCAGGGTCATGCGGGTCAACGTGCGCGAGGCCGAGACCTCGTGCGCAAGCTATTTCGAGGTTCCCGGTGAAGGTTAATGAGATATTTCACAGCATCCAGGGCGAATCCTCGTACGCCGGACTGGCCTGCGCATTCGTCCGCCTGACGGGATGCAACCTTCGCTGCAGTTACTGCGACACGAAGCACGCCTACGAGGAGGGCGAGGAGCGAACTATCGAGCAGGTGCTCGAGGCCGTCGAGCGGTTTCCGACGAAGCTTGTCGAGGTGACCGGCGGTGAACCGCTGCTGCAGGATGAAACACCGGCCCTCGTAACTGCGCTCGCCGATCGCAGCCGCAAAGTGCTCATCGAGACCAACGGCAGCGTGCCGCTTGCCGGCATAGATGACCGCGCGACCGTGATCATGGACCTGAAATGTCCGGGCAGCGGGATGTCGGAGCGGATGCTGTGGGAGAATCTTGAGCGGGTGCGCCCGCACGACGAAATCAAGTTTGTGCTGACCGACCGCGCGGACTACGATTGGGCGCTGGATGTCGTGAAAACATACGGGCTGCCAGGCAGGCATATCGTTCACATGTCGCCTGCCCACACGGTTTTAGAGCCGCAGCGGTTGGCCTCATGGATACTCGAGGACGGCCTCGGCGTGCGGCTCGAGTTGCAGCTTCACAAATACATATGGCCGCGGGTCGAAAGAGGTGTTTGAGCTTTGGCGCGCGAGCCGGCGATAGCGCTTGTCAGCGGCGGGATGGACAGCTGCGTCGCAGCAGCAATAGCAGCGAAGGAATACGAGCCGGCGCTGCTCCACGTCAGCTACGGCCAGCGGACGCAGCGGCGCGAGCGGCGCGCATTTGAGGCAATAGCAGAGCACTACGCAGTCGGGCGCAAGCTCGTGGCCGATATCGGGTACCTCGGAGAAATCGGCGGCTCGAGCCTGACCGATGCGGATATTCAGGTCGAGAGTGCGAACCTCGAGCGTGTGGGCGTGCCGAGCAGCTACGTTCCGTTTCGCAACACGCACTTTCTGGCGATCGCGGTTTCGTGGGCTGAAATAATCGGCGCGCGGCGGATTTTCATCGGCGCCGTCGAGCCCGACAGCTCGGGCTACCCCGATTGCCGGGAGATTTATTACCGCGCGTTCAATGAGCTGATCCGGGTCGGCACAAGACCCGAGACCGGCATCGAGGTCGTCGCGCCGCTGATAAAAATGAAGAAGGCGGAGATTGTAAAACTCGGCTTCGAGCTTGGCGCTCCGCTGCACTTGACTTGGTCGTGTTACAAGAGCGAGGAGATTCCCTGCGGCGAATGCGACAGTTGCGCGCTCAGGGAAAAGGGATTCAGAGAGGCCGGCGTCGCCGACCCGATCATCGCGGGCGCTGCCGGCGTTAAGAAAGGATAAATTCGCATTGCCGAGGAAGAAGATGAAGGACGTCCAGAGCGAGCCGGCGAACCACCGTGTCGACGTGGACAAGGTCGGCGTCAGGGACGTACGCTATCCGATAGTGGTCAAGGACAAGGCCAAGAAAGAGCAGCACACGGTGGCCGATATCAACATGTACGTCGC
>CBDUSG010000171.1:0-6667 GCA_965369575.1 uncultured bacterium
CGTCATTCCACAACTCGGGATTCTGGAGAAATCCGTCCTCGTCAACCTCGTAAATCTTCCCAGCCAATTCGATTGTTTCCATGCCTGTCTTTCCTTTCCAAAAGAAACCGACCTCAGTAAGCTTGAACCGCGCTGCCCCTTAGTTCTCGCTGTCTCGATAATCCTTCCTTGCCACTTGCAGAGGCATCGGCGGCCATCCCGCGCGACGCCACGTCGACGAAGGCCTTTGCCCAGCCCTTTTCACCCAAGGCGTGAATATGACAGAAAGAGGCGAAGACATTCTTGTGTACCAGCCCGTCCCTTCCGCCGTCGAATCCGACTCCACGCCTGATATTGAAAGCCGTCCCGATTTCTTCAGGGTCATACCTGCAGACCCTTGCGTAGTGAAACTCGTGCCCTCGAAGAATCGTCCCTCTCCGGAAAAACGGATTGGGCTTGTCTATTTCCGCGATTACATATCCGTGTCCCTGGGGCTTCTCCTCGACAGAAAAAGTCATCGGGAAAACACCGGCCATGGGATAAGACCTTCCGTCAAGCTCTATGGCGTCTCCAAGGTAAATCAACCCTCCGCACTCGGCATAGACCGGAAGTCCATCCGACACTTTCTCGCGGACGGAGCCTCGGAAACTTTCGTTCGCGGCAAGCTTTTCGGCGTGCGTCTCCGGGAAGCCGCCGCCGATGTAAAGAGCGTCGATGGACGGCAGGGCTTCATCTTCCATGCTGTTTATCTCGACAAGCGTCGCCCCGCAACGTTGAAGGGCTTCAAGATTCTCCGGATAGTAGAAAGTGAAGGCCGAATCCCTGAACACGCCTATTCGGGGACCGGGATTGCCCGACGGATTCATGGCGATATCCATATTCGACCTTCGAGCGAGTTTCGGCGATGACGCTGCGATCTCCAAGATTGCTCCGACGTCGACGTTGCCTCTTATCGTGTCGGACAGCTTATCGAGAACCTCAATGGCCTGCGGATGCTCCTGAGGAGGCAGCAGGCCGAGGTGGCGTTCGGAAAAAGATATCCCTTTCATTCGCGGTATGGCCCCGAGAACCGGCGTTCCCGTCTCTTTTTCAACGACCCTGCAAATAAGCATTTCCTGCCTTATATTCGCCACTTGATTGAGGATGACTCCGGCGATATCGACATGCTCATCCATTATCTTGCAGCCGAGGACAAGGGCTGCGACAGTGCGGGTAGCCTTCGTGCAGTCCACAATCAGGATGACAGGGGCATTCAAAAGCTTGGCAAGTTCGGCCGTGCTGTGCGTGCCTTCGACGTCCATCCCGTCATAGAGCCCCCGGTTGCCTTCGACCACGGCGACGTCGGCGCGACTCCCATGGGTTTGCAGGCTGTGCAGAATATCATCCGGTTCCATGAGGAACGTGTCGAGGTTGCGGCTCCGACGCCCAGCCGCCAGGGTGTGCCAGGCGGCGTCAATGTAATCGGGTCCCTTCTTGAAGGGCGCAACGGCAAGCCCTTGTCGCCGCCAGGTCTCAATAAGTCCAAGCGTCGCGACAGTCTTGCCCGATCCTCCACTCAGCCCGCTCAGAACTATCCGGGGGCATCTGTACCGCCCGTTTCCTGTCATGTCATCACATTCTCATGCGCTCGATGCGTCCGTTTCGGTCCAAAGCCTGAGTCCGCCCTCGAGGAACTTGGCGTCGCGGACGCCCATTCCTTTAAGCATGCAGCAGGCCTCGTAGCTCCTCATGCCGAGTTTGCAGAAACAGATCAACTCTTTATCTTCCGGAAGATCGTCCGTCGAATTTGAAAGCCGGCTCAGCGGGATCGCGCACACGTGGTCGGCTTTGATCCCGGACTTTTCGACCTCGTCCTGCTCGCGCACATCAAGCAGAACGAAGTCTTCATCGCGCTCCGAGCGCCGGCGAAGCTCCATTGGCGTGATGGATTCGGCCAGGCCGTCCCGTTTGTTTCTCAGGAGATTGGCCGCATGGGCGATGTTGTCCAGCGCCGTGGAATAAGGGGGCGCATAGCCGATGTCCAGATTGGCGATATCGTCAATTGTGGCGCCGTGCATCAGCGCGGTCGCCAGCACATCTATGCGCTTCGTGACATCGCCTGCCCCGACCGCCTGAGCGCCGAGCAATCTTCCCCCGGCGGCATCGGCGACCATCTTTATCATTATCGGCTTTCCGCCGGGATAGAAATGAGCGCGGTCCATCCACGGAGCGACACACGACAGAGTGTCATACCCGAGAGATTTTGCCCGGCGCTCGGTGATGCCCGTCACGGCCACATTCACGCCCATCGTTCTCATTGCGGCTGTGCCGACAATGCCGGGAAACGTGGAATCGCCTCCGACAATGTTATCGCCTATCACACGGCCGTGCCGATTGGCCGTCGAGCCCAGCGGCACATAAACCTTCTCTCCCGACACGAGATTCATGCACTCGACACAATCTCCGCCCGCATATATATCGGGGTCGCTCGTCTGCAAGCGCGAATTGACGGCGATTGCGCCGGTCTTCCCGATATCGAGCCCGGCATCCACGGCGAGCCCGGTGTTTGGCTTAACGCCGGTAACCACGATGACGGCGTCGGCCGCGATCTCGAGCGTTTCGGTGATGACTCTGCATGCAGGGCCTCCTTCGCTCCTCTCGATGCGAAGAACCCCTTCGGAAGTGAATATCTCGACACCTTGATTTCGAAGCGCGTATGCGACAGAGGCGGCCATCTCAGGGTCCAGAACGGTCGGAAGGAGAGAATCTTCCCTCTCGATAATCACCGAATTGATGGCCTGCGCGAAAAAAGCTTCCGTGACTTCAAGCGCGATCCGTCCTCCGCCGACAAAGACAGCCTTATCTATTTCGCCATCCTCAATGAGGCCGCGCAACCGCTCCGCGTCGGCGGGGACATGCATGAAAAACACCCGGTCGTGATCGAGCCCTTCGATCGGAGGCCGGACGGGAGACGCACCCGTCGCTATGACAAGCTTGTCATAGTCGATAATGCCGGTTTCGCCGGTTCCGAGGTCTCTCACCGTTAAAAATTTATTCTCTCTGTCGATCGACTCGGCGACAGTGCGGGTTCGTGCGTCGATGCCCTTAACGGTGGCGAAGAATTTCTCGTTGCGCACCGCACCGTACTGCGTCGTCCGGAGGCCGTCGATTTCCGGAATCGAGCCTCCGATGTAGTACGGCAGCCCGCAACCCGCATACGAGAGCCAGGGGCCTTGCTCGATGAGCACAATGTCGGCGCGCGGATCGCGCCTGCGCGCGCGGGCGGCCGCCTTCGGCCCGCAAGCGACGCCGCCGATTACCACAATCTTTGGATGGCCTCCGCTCATTTTTTCACCGGTTCCCATTCTTACCGATCAGGCTGCGGCTTCTCCGACGGTTACGTCTCGACCGACATATTTCGAGTGGAGAATCGCGACAAGCCGATAAAAGACGTGCGCGAATTTGGAGTATGGGAAATATCCGATCAGCGCGAACACAAAAACCAGATGAACGATGTATCCCCAGTACGCGAGCCAGGCAATTCCGGCGAGGCGGACAAATTCGACCGCCTGTCCGGTTACGGCGACCGCAAGCAGGACCATCAGCAGATACCAGTCTTGATACGTTGCCCTGCTCACACTCTCATCCTCGGACAATCTTCGCCGGATCACCACCCCCAGGCCTATTATCAAGGCGACAATGCCCAGATGCCCAAGAATCTTGGGTGGACTCCACTGCGTAAACGGCGGATGTATGTTCAGTCCGTACATCATGAAGAATGCGATCCCCGTCCCTATCGCAATCGACAGAAACCCATACATGATTCCCATATGACCGAGATACCTGGATTTGTTTTCCTCACACTCCTTGAACTTGGTGTGGGTGAGAATTTCCTTCACGGTGTCTATTGCGCCGGCTACTATGTTCCTCCGCGTTTGCCCGCCGGAGTTTGAGCCCGACTCCATGGCGCGGGCGACGCCCAGCATTTTCCAGTAGCGGACCAGGCTTACGGCAAGGAACAGGGCGACCAGATGCGTGGCCGAGATGAACACGAGGTAAAGGCTCGAATGCGGGAGAAACTTCGAGAATTCGATTTCGCCCTCGGGAATCGTCCACAGCGTCCCGGCCGAGGCCAGCATGACAAGCAGCCACACTGTCGGGATGGCGAATACGAGCGGCAGGTATCTCGGCTTGCTCAGCCATGTTCCAAGGAAGCGGGGAAACGCGAGATTCCTGAAAACATAGTTCCGGATCGCGGCCAATGTGTCGGCCGGTTTCGCGCCGCGCGGGCAATTTGTCGAACAGTCGCCACACTGGTGGCACAGCCACACGTCACCGTCGCTGAGTAGCCTATCCTTCAGCCCCCACGAGGCCCAGATCATTTCTTTTCTGGGGAACGGCCGCTCATCGGGGGTGAGCGAACAGACCACCGAACAGGTGGCGCATTGAAAGCATTTCTTCAGCGTGTCGCCGCCGCCGGCCGTGACATCTCGGATGAAGTCAAGGTCGGGCTCGATTTTGACGGCAGGCGAAACCGGTTGCGCCTGTCCGCTCGTTTCCGAAGCCGGCTCAACTTCCTGTTCTATAGTCGGCGCCGTCGTCATGTTCCCGAAATCTCCTCTACATGTCTTTGAAGGGGTTGGGACCGACCTGCTCGATTACCTCCATGAACTCTTCGATGAGGGCCGGTATCTTGTCGTAATCCGAAATCTGAACTTGGTGGAGCTGGACACGCTCATTTTCGAGCGCCATCTGTTCCAGCTTTTCTCTCACGTTGTCCCCACGCGTATCCATAAGCTCGCTGCCCTTGATGAAATGGCATTGGTAGTCGTCGCCGTATTTGCATCCGAACATCATTACGCCGTCGAATCCTTTGGCGATGGCATCGGTAATCCAGATGACGTTGACCGAGCCCAGGCATCTCACCGGGATGATTCGCACGTAGGGGCTGTAGCCGATGCGTTTGAGGCCGATGATATCGAATGCCGGGATCGCGTCGTTCTCGCAGGCAAGTACAAGCACGCGCGGCTTTTCCTCGAACTCGTCGGGGACCTCCACGGCCTTGATCATGGAGGCGACTATATCGACGGAGTAGTCCTTGAAATTGACTATGCGCTCCGGACACGCGCCAAGGCAGATTCCGCATCTGCGGCAGCGCGTAGGGTTGGGTTGGGGAGTTCCCTTTTCATCCTCATCGAGGGCGCCGAACGGGCACTCCTCGGTGCAGCGCTTGCACTGAGTGCACCGCTGGAGATAAAACTCAGGGTACGAAACATCGCCGGCTCGAGGGAGCGCGGCCTCTCCCCGCGAAAGCATCTCGACACATTGAATAGCCTTGAGCGCGGCTCCGGCGCCGTCTTCGACACTGCCCACGCCGTCCATCGGGGCCCGCACCGCGCCGGCCGCGTAGATGCCCGTGCGACGAGTTTCGTAGGGAAAGCAGATGAAATGCGAATCGGGAAAATCATGCGTGAGCGTCGGGAGATCGGGTCCTAGTCGATAGTCGAGATTCAATATTTCCGTGCCTTCGTGCGCGCCCCATTCCTCGATTCTATTCTCCATCACTTCGACCTGCGGACCGCCCTCGCCGGATTCGATAAACGCTTTCGCGTCCTTGACGGCGCGAATCTTCTCGCCGTCGGCCGATTGCGGAAGCATGCCGGTAGCCAACACGACGAGGTCGGCGGAGATGCTTATCTTCTCACCAAGGAGCGTGTCTTCAACCTCTATGCTGAGCGAACCGTCGCCGTTTTCGTTCACGGCCGAGACGTCACCCTTTGTGAGGAAAACGCCCGGGTCCTGCTGTATTTTCTTGTAGAACAATTCGTAGTGACCCGGCGCGCGGAGGTTTTCATAGATGATATAGGCCTTCGCGTTGTCATCCTGCTCCCTGACGTACGCGGCCTGTTTGAGGGTATTGACGCAACAGATCGACGAGCAGTAGGAAAGGCCTGCGCCGTTCCTTCCGCCGGCGCACTGGAGGAACACGACGCTCGCGGCCGGCTTGCCGTTGGACGGTCTCTTGATCGCGCCGTTCTTTGCCATCTCTTCCATCTCGACACTTGTGACGACGTCGGCCAGTCTGCCGAAGCCGAGGTGGTCGATATCCGCCGGCTCGTACGGTTTCCAGCCGGTGGCCTGTACGATGGCGCCCACGCGGAACGACTCGCCTCCCTTGAGCGTTACGTCGAACATCCCGGGCGCGCCCTTTATTTCGGCTATCTCGGCCGATGTATGCACCGTGATTTTTTCGTCCGCCTCGACCCGCTTGATCTTCTCCTCGATGCCCGTATCCTCGAGGTCTTCATACGGGGCCGAGCGGGGAACCGACTTCTTGAGCCTGGCCATCCAGCCGCCGAGCTTCGCGGACTTTTCCACCAGCACGGTCTCGTAGCCGGCCGCGGCAGTTTCGAGAGCGGTCGTGATTCCGGCTATTCCTCCCCCAACGACCATGATTGTCTTGTCTATGTCCTCGCTTTCGGCACACGGCTCGGACAACTCGGCCTTTTGCGCCCTTATGATGCCGATCCTGAGATAGTCGGCGGCCATCATCCGCATGTCTTCATCGCCTGGAGGCTGACACCAGGCAACCTGTTCCCTCAAATTGACGAACTCGACAACGACATTCTCGGGAAACGCACCGGACGGATAATGGCGCGGCGAGGGCCCGGCAATCACGACCTTTTCGAGACCCTCCCGGGCGATGTCT
>CBDUSG010000172.1:0-6654 GCA_965369575.1 uncultured bacterium
GCTTATTGTTCGCTCGGCCCTGAGACGCAAGGAGAGCCGCGGCCTGCACTACACGCTCGATTATCCCGAGCGAGACGACAAACGCTATCTCGAGGATACGGTCATCGAAAAGCCATTGGCGTAGTCGGGACTCTCTTTTTCCTTGACATTCGGGCTGATTATGCTATATAAGATAATTGTTTCTCCGGCCTCCGCGAAAGCAGGCCGGGAGCCGAGGCTCCGACAGGGGGAAGGGTGAAAAAACAGCCGCAAATCCCATGTCGGGTTTTTTCTTTTGCCCCCAGTCCCAAGGGAATTCATGAGGACGTGAACGCTCCCGAGATCGACAGGATATTCGAAAAGCTTCGCCAGGCTGAACACGGAGAGGTCATCAAGCTGGGATTGCCCGATTCCGGCGAGGTCGTCGATGCCATAATCTTCGAGCCCAGTCCGAACCGCCCGCCCGGCCATGAGGCCGGGATATTTGTCACGATCCCGTCCGAAACCGAGAAATATTACTATCTCGACCCCGACGCGTCGAAGGAAAAGGGGCGTCTCGTCCTAAAAGTTCTTCCTCAGGAGTCAGACAAAAAAAGCCATGCGAAGGCCCCCGAGTCGATACTTTCGGAATTCGAACACATCAGGAACGCTCCCGACATCAGGCGCGGTGGTGGGGCGATGGGCGAAACGTGCTCAAAACATAAGGGAATAGTCGACATTGGATAGCGAGGGAAGGGCTGCCCGGAATTTCAGCGATCCGTCCGTCGATCGGATGGATTTCCTGTATGAGTCATGGGAGCGCGATTGCGGTGCGCGGCGCAAAAGCGGGGTGAATTGACATGACCGGCGACAAATATGCGAAGTATGAGAAGTACCGACCGCTCGTCGAATCGATCGAGCTTTTCGACGACATCGAGTTCAAGAGTTGTATCAAGATCATGGCGATGGGGCTGCAGGCGAAGATCAAGATCGGCGACTTGATATTCAACAAGGGCGATGGCGGTCAAGAGATGTACGTGCTGCTACAGGGGAGGGTCGAGATAATCGACGAAGGGCCGGACGGCGACAGGACGCTGGCCGTGCTCGGACCGGGAGAGACTTTCGGCGAGATGGCGTTTTTCGAGCGCAAGGCGCGGTCGGCAAAGGCCGTTGCCATGGACAGCAGTGTACTGCTCACGCTCGACGAGGAAAAGATAGAAAGACTGCTCACTAAATCCGTCGCGATCAAACTCCTGATCAACCTGGCGAAGATGCTTTCCAAACGTCTGCGCGAGACCAATCTGCTCCTGGCGCGCGCGAAACAGCACTGACAAACTTCCCACCACGTGCCACCACGCGAATTCGCTGCGCCGGACGCGCCCGTGAGCCATCCGGAAATCTACGAAGATTCTGAAGTATCATATATTTTCTGCATCAGGTATACGTCGATGAGTCTTCCGAATTTTCGCCCGACCTCTCTCATGACTCCTATATGCCCGAACCCGGCCGATTCGTGAAGATGAACGCTTATGTCGTTGCCGTCGGCGATTCTGGCCACAATCGTATGAAGCCCAGCCTCGCGGCCCTTTTCCAATATCGCCTCGAGAAGCTTCTTTCCCGCGCCCTTTCCCCGGAAGCCTTCTTTAACATATAGCGAGACCTCAGCCGTCTCGGAGTATGCGCAACGACCCGACCATTCGGATAGGGATGCCCAGCCGACGACCGCGGCGTCCAGCTCTGCGACTATGATCGGGTGCTCGGGGCCGTGTTCTGCGAACCAGATTCTCTGTTCGTCTGCGGTCTTCGGTTCCGTGTCGAACGTCGCCACCGTTTTCAGGATGGCATCGTTGTAAATCTCCGTGATCCCATCGAGATCTCGCGGCTCTGCGCTTCTGATCGTAAGCATCCGGGTATCTCCGTGGTTTGGACCGGAAAAATCAAGACCTGACAGATGCGGCGCCCGCCCTTTCCGGCTACGAGCCGGCATTCGTATTTTGAATCGGCAGCTTGACGCGGAGCGACTTTCCGTTTTCCTTGAGGCCGTGGCGAATATAAAGGGGATACCCCATCTCGCTGGGATTGTTGACCTGCAGCTCGTCGCATCCTCTGGAGGCGGCTTGGGCGATTGCAGCCTTCAAAAGCTTGCCTCCGATGCCTTTTCCCCTGTGCTTCGAGTCGACGATGTTTTCCTCGATGCACGAGTAGACCCCGTTGCAGCGGATTGCGTATGGATAAGACAGCGTGGTCACGCCCGCGATCTCGCCGTCTTCTTCGGCAACGAGAATCAAACCCAGCGCCGGATTTTCGATCACCTTTCGGATCATGCCGGAGGCGTCGCGCCAATCCTCGGCGACTTCACCGGCCGTCAGAAGCTGTCGCAAAAGCGCCAGGATTCGGCCCTCGTCTTCCAGTGTCGCCCTGCGAATCTGCATCTTGTCTCCTTCCATTATCCGTTACGGCTGTGTGACCCGAATCGGTCGGCGTACGCTGAGAAAGCGTGCGAATGAATTCGCGCCTGCGAACGCCCGTGATGCGCCGCAGGGCCGAAATTATTCAGCCTGGCGCCGGCCGGCTTCCATTCCTTCCTCTGTGAACTTTTTCAATAGCCCCACCTTCACGAATGCGGCCGGCGATTCGGCCAGCAGCGCCCCTATGAGAAGATATCGAATATAGTCGCTCACATTGCTTTCCGGCAGGATCGCCTTTAAGCCCACTCGGGCCGCCACAAAAATACCGAGCCCGACCACTATGACAATCGCCGTTAAGAGGGGATTCCTGGATCGCCACCTCAGATTCAGCATCGAATAGACGATAAAAAAGCCCGCGAGCAGTCCGGCGTATCTGAAATCGCCGTCGAGTCCTCTCGCCAGGATGAGATAAACCGCAGAAAGCGCCAGAGGGAGCGCTACCCTGAGCGCAAGCGAGTTCCGAATGGAATCGCGAAGCGCACCCAGCCCTCGGACGTGAGCGTATATCCCGGTCGCGGCGACGACGACGCCGAATCCGCACAGGAGCCCGCCGACCGTGTCGGAGAAATAGTGGACGCCGAGATAAATGCGGCTCGCCGCTACCAGGAGCCCGGCCAGCAGGCACAGGTACCAGTATTTTTCAGTGAACGAATATAGGAGCCATGAATACAGCATTCCCATCTGGCTGTGTCCGCTGGGATAACCGTATCCATCGGCGGGCGAGAGCCACTCGATTTCATGATGCAGCGGCCTCGACAGTTCGAAGAAATTCTTCATGCGGGTGTTTATGATGTTGCCGAACAGGAGCGCCACAAGAAACACCGCCGCCTCGGTCGAGAAGCCGAGCCAGTAGACGACGCAGATCACGATCGTTACGCCCATCTCATCCCCCGTGAAGGTTATGGCGCGCATCACGGCCGTGAGCAGCGGAATCGATCTCAGCGCCTCTGTAACCTGGATCGCCGCCGCGTCCGCTCCGTCGAAAATACCCAACTGCTTTTGCAGTGTGCCGAGCGCGAGCGTAAGCAGCACGGCGCCGAGGCCGATTGCGAGGCACAGGTTGAGGTTGTACTTGCGCTGGATCATTGTGTCTACTCCCGTGATTGATTGTTCGTGTCTGCAGCGATATCAAGTGACTTTCTTGACGAAAAACAAAACATCGATCTTCTCCGGAATTATCCCGCTGTACATCGTGAGCGGATGCCGGGCGACGAGCCGGAATCCCCATTTCTTGTAAAAAGGCACAGCCAGCTTGTTATGTGTGGTCGTGCCGAGGTGCAGCCCCGTGACGTTGTTTCCGCGGAGATAGTCCAGATAAACCGAGAGCAGCCGTGAGCCGACGCCGCCGCTGCGGCAGCCTTCGATCAGGTTCATGTGGAGATGTGCCGGATAGTTGCCGATGGGCTCGTCCACGAACTCTTTCCGAAGCATGCTCCGCAGATATCGCGCTGAAAATCCGAGCAGCCGCCAGCCGACGCTGTAGCCGAAAGTGAACAACCTGCGGCGTATCTGCGGCATAATCGTGTTCTCGTGCGCTTGCTGCTGCTTTGCCGTGTCCTTGCATCCCACAAGATAGCCGATGACCCGGCCGTCCAACTCGGCGACAAAGGCCGACTCCGGCTCTTGATCGGTGTAATAATTCATCCAATAGTCAGCGAACAGTTCGAGGCATCCGAAATAGGGATCGATGGAGTCGCCCATGAGCCCGGCTTCGTAGCAGATTTTACGAACCAATGCCCGGTCCTCAGGCCGGTATTTGCGGACGATCGCCCCGGCAAGCTGCTCCTTCGAATATCGGGTTGCCTGCTCCGATGGAAGCTCCTGTATGGAGGCCGCACCCATGCCTACTCCCGCCTGTATACGATTCTTCCCTCGACCATCGTCATGGCCACCTCGAAACGCTCGTCGATCAGAACGACGTCGGCGTCTTTGCCGACGGCGATTTGCCCCTTCGTCGCGTCTATTCCTATCACTCTCGCAGGATTCAGCGAAGCCATCATGAATATCTCGCGCAATGCGATTTCGCCGAACCAGTGGAACAAGTTCTTGATCGCGACGTCGAGCGTGAGCACGCTGCCGGCGAGGCTGTCCGCGTGCTTGAGTCTGACGGCGCCGTCCTTGACCAGTACCGGCACTCCCAGGAAATCATGCTCGCCCTCGGGCAGGCCGAGCGCCGCTACGGAGTCGCTGACGAGAACGATCTTGTCCCGCGGCTTGCAGCGCATGACGACGCTGACGGCGGCCGGATGGACGTGGTGGCCGTCGCAGATGAGTTCGGCAGTCAGAAGGTCCATCGCGAGGGCCGCGCCCACGACGCCGGGCTCGCGGTGGTGCAGCGGGCGCATGGCATTGTACGTATGCGAGATGTGCGTGAGCCCCGCTTGGGCCGCCTGCCTGATCTCATCGAATGTTGCATTGGAATGCCCGGCAGCCGCGACTATCCCGTGCCGCCCGAGGGCCGAGATCACCTCGAGCGCTCCGTCGAGTTCGGGCGCCAGGGTCATTATTTTCAGCAGTTCTCCCGCGGCGGTTCTGTATTCATCGAGCTCGTCAAGCGACGGCGTGCGCATCGCCGAGACCATCTGCGCGCCGGCCGCCTCGGGGCTGAGGTACGGGCCCTCCATGTGGATGCCTAGCATCTTCGCGCCGCCGGAAGCGGCAGAAAATTCCACGGCCGTTTCGATGGCCGACATCGTGCCCTCGTGCGGCAATACTGCGAGCGTGGCGAGAAAGCCCGTTGTCCCGTGCCTCGCCAGCGTCTCGGCTATTTTTGCGTAGCCGTCGGCATGCGCGAACTCGAACATCTGGCCGACCCCGCCATGGACGTGCAGGTCGATGAATCCCGGCGCGACGTGATGTCCGGTCGCGTCGATTTCGTCGGCCCCTCGCGGACGCCGAAGGTCAGGGCCGACCTCCGCAATCTTCGCGTCCTTGACCAGGACATCGCTCTTGAACAGGACGGTGTCCGCAAGAACCACGGCGCCGTTTCTGAACAGAGTATCTCCCTTTGCCATTTCTAACGAATTCTCCTAAAGGTATTTGAGCCGGCCGACGTATTTCTGCATGGCCTCCTGTATTCGGGTGAAATCGGCCGCCTCGACGTTGCCGCTTGGCAGCGCCAGCGGCTCGGAGCCCTTCTCGATGATCTTTTCGGCGGCAAGGATCATGATCGAGTTGATCAGCGCCGCTCCCGTTACGGTGGAGGCCGCTCCCATGCGCGTGCCGCCGCCCGCCGGCTCGACCAGCGCGTCGCCGTGCGGGGCGGCATTGTCGAGCACTATATCGGCCAGGTTCATGAGCTTCTTCCCGCTGGGATGGGCGGAGGCCACCGAGTTCGAGTGTTTTACGCTTGTGATTGCAATTACCGGTATGCCGCGCTTCTTCATCTCGAAGGCCATTTCGACCGGGGCCGCGTTGCGGCCGGAATTGGACACGACTATGCCGGCGTCGTCCGGGCCGACATCGTGGTCGAAGAGGATTTCGGCGGCCAGGCCCTCCTGTTTCTCCGCGGCCGAGCTGTTGAGGGCGCCGCCGCTGAGCAGCATGCGCACATCGAGGATGGCGTTCACGGGCAGGAGCCCGCCCGCCCGCATGAAGGCTTCCTCGGCGATGAGGCTGGAATGCCCCGTGCCGAACACATGGATAACACCGCCGTCGAGCATCGACCGCGCGACGATTTCGGCCGCGGCGTCAACGCGCTCACGCTGATTCGCGAGCAGCCCATCGAGGAGTTCGATGAGTTTGTTTATGTATGCTTGTTCTTGCATTTTCCGACAAAAGGCAGACAATATTGCGCATTCAACGCGATTTCTTTATTTCGCGAATGAGCGATGCGGCCGCATTCACGATCTGCGGCTCGCACTCCGGCGCCAGAGGAGACATCATGGCTTCGTAGCCCCCTTTTTCCGCTTCTTCCGGCGGGACAACATAGCCGCAGTAGCCGTTCGCATACCCAGCGACGAAGCCGAGCTTCGGGAGAGCCGCCTCTCTCAGAATTGCTCCGGCGACGGAAAAGAATTCGCCAGGAAGGCCGCACACGACGACATCCCCTATTCGGATCGCCTGTAGCTCGACTTCGACTCTGTCCGCACCGAAGATACGCTGCCAGCCGCCGATTCGACTGAGTAAAAGCCGGGCCGCTGCTCCCTCGATAAGAGAGCGCGCAAGACGCCCCTCGGCGAATCGCCGCAGATGTAACAGGTGTTCGAGACCCTGCGCCGGGTGGCGC
>CBDUSG010000173.1:0-6614 GCA_965369575.1 uncultured bacterium
ATGCCTCGCACCTGTGGGGAAAGGACAGCTACGCCACGCAGGAGGCGATCAAAGAGGAACTGGGCGACAAAAAGATTTGCGTTCTGTGCATCGGCCAGGCGGGTGAGAAGCAGGTGCTGATTTCCGCCGTGATGAACGATGAGGGCCGTGCCGCGGGGCGTGCAGGCGTCGGCGCCGTGATGGGCTCGAAGAACCTCAAGGCCATCGCCGTGCGCGGGAAAAAGAAGGTGCAGGTCGCCGATTCCGACATCCTCAACGCGATGGCGAAGTCATTCACGCAGGAACTCTCGACGAACCCGCTGCTCGAGCCTATGCGCTCGCTCGGAACCGCCTCGAGCATGGACACCGCATGGGTCACCGGCGACATCCCCGTCAAGAACTGGCAAAAAGGATTATGGAAAGAGGGCTGTATCAAGATCGGCGGCAAGAAGATGGCCGATACGATCCTTCGCCCGCACAAGCCGTGCTACGCATGCCCGATCGGATGCTCTCGATGGGTCAAGATCGAAGACGGCCCTTACAAGATGGAAGGGCCCGGCCCCGAATACGAGACCCTCGGCTCGTTCGGGTCGATGCTCTTAAACGACAACCTCGAATCCATCTGCCACCTCAACGAACTTTGCAACGCGTACGGCATCGACACGATCTCGGCGGGCTGCGCGATAGCGTTTGCGATGGAGGCTTACGAGAACGGCGTCATCACGAAGGAGGACACGGGCGGAGCCGATCTCACCTGGGGCAACGTCGAGGCCATCATCGAGATGACACATCAGATCGGACAGGCAAAGGGCCTCGGCGCGCTGCTGGGACAAGGCGTAAAACGCGCCTCCGAGCAACTCGGCAAGGGGACCGAGAAATATGCCATCCACGTGAAAGGTCTTGAAGTGCCGATGCACGACCCGCGTGCGTTCCACAGCATGGCGGTCACCTATGCGGCCGGCCCCCGTGGCGCCTGCCATCTGCACGGGGCCGCCTTCATATTCGACATGGGCATCGTCGCGCCCGATTTCGGCGCCACGTACAAGCAGGGTCGCTTTGACAAGAAGGGCAAAGGCGTAAACGCAAAGGCTGCGCAGGACCAGATGTCGATCATCAACTCGCTCGTCGTATGCCAGTTCTGCGGGCTTGGGCTGGCGCCCTATCACACGGCGAATCTGCTCGGAGCCGTCACCGGAACGCTTTACAGGACCAAGGACATCCCGCTCATCGCGGACAGGATCACCACGCTGCAGCGTGCGTTCAGCGTGCGATGCGGCATAACTGCGAAAGACGACACTCTGCCCGAACGGCTGCTCACCCCGACGACCGAGGGCAGCCACGCAGGAAAGGTGGCGGACCTCGAGAATCAGCTGGTCGAGTTCTACGCCGTGCGCGGGTGGAACAAGGACGGAATACCGACGAAGAAAAAACTGGCGCAGGTCGGACTCGAGTTCGCAATCGACGATCTGCACTGACGCGAGAATTTCCCGGCCCGGCCGGGAGAGCATACCTTCGACGTAAAACAATGCGGGGGCGCCTCAGGGCGTCCCCCGTATGATCTGTGATACAACGATGAAGATAACAGTAAACTTCATGGGAATACTGCCCAATTATACGGGTGTCGAAACGGTCGAAATCGACCTCGATGACGACGCCCGCTACGGTGAGCTTCTCGCAGAAATCGGCGCGCGCTACGGCGACAAGCTCCCCGACAGGTGCTGGAACTCGGAGAAGAACGAATTCAGGAAGCCATTCTCAGCGGTCGGCTCGAATGGCGACATCGAAGAGCGCGATACGCCGCTGGCGGGCCACGACGAGATACATTTCCTCATGCCCATCTCCGGAGGCAGGCGATAGAGGCGGTACTGGCGCGGGGCAGGCGAAAAATTTCGCTTTCCGATGCATTCGATAGATAACATTTCCCCGCCCGGACGGGCGGCGTGAAGGGAATGATAGAGTGGCCACGATTCTCGTTACGGGAGGCGCGGGCCGGCTGGGCGCGAATACGGCGTTCGGTCTGCGCGAGCAGGGGCATCTCGTGCGCGTCATGGACATCGAGGCGGCTGATTTTTCTTTTTTCGAGGACGAGGACGGCTTCGAGGTTATCAAAGGCGACATTCGCGATTCCGGCCTGATCAGGAAATCCGTCGAGGGCTGCTCGACGGCCTTCCATCTGGCGGCCGTTCTGCCGCCCGTCAGCGAGAACGACCGCTCGCTCACGATGGCCGTGAACGTCGACGGCACGAGGACGCTTATCGATGCCTGCCGGGAAGCCGGGCAAATTCCGTTGATATTTTCATCATCCGTCTCGACGTACGGTGACACATCCGCCGAGGAGCCGCCGGTCGGGGCCGACCATCCGCAGTCCGCGCTGAACATCTATCCCGAGAGCAAGATCGAGGCCGAAAAACTGATCCGGGAGTCCGGCATGCAATACGTCATTTTGCGCATCGCCGGCATAGCCGTTCCAGCGTTTCTCGACCCGCCCGATCCGTGGCCGTTCGTGCCGGCCCAGCGCGTCGAGTTCGTTGCGCTCAACGACCTCGTTACGGCGATGGTCAACCTGGTCGACAACCCTGAGGCGCACGGCAAGGCGCTCAACCTCGCGGGCGGCGCGTCGTGGCAGGTGCTCGGCGAGGAATACGCCCGGCGCTACTGCGAGACGCTCGAGATATCCTTCGAGGCCCAGAATTATTACGAGGCGCCCGGGTGGCTCGACTGGTACGACACCGGGGAGTCGCAGTCGATCCTGAAATTTCAGAACACAGGGTTCGACGATTTTCATGCTATGCTGAAAGCGGCCATGGAGGACGCGCTCGGCGAATGACGATCGCCATGATAGAATAATTGGAGCAATAATTTTTCCGCGGCGAGCCGATACCGAGGCCGGGCGGCAAAGACGCTGGTCAAAGATGCGACCAATCGATAAAGGAGGTTGTTGAAGTGGGCGAACCCGAAGCAAAACAATACGTGCTCGACAGCATAGATCGCTGCCGCGGGGCATTGTCGGCCACGGATTCGGCGGACAATCCGGATCTGTGCAATCACAGAAAAACCATCGAAGAAGTTCTCGAGCTTATTGAAAGTCTTAAGGAAAAGGTTTTCCTGAAGACCAAAAAGGCCGTGACTCCCGCGTACCTGGTCCTCGAGTCGAGTCAGAACATCGCGGAGCTGGCCGAAGACCTCGACGCCGACGACGAGGACGCCGTCGGAGAATTCGGCGAAGCGGCAGACCATCTCAAGGACAACGCCGCGAAGCTGAAAGGGGCGTCGAAGCAGCACTCGGTCATAGTCACGTAGCGACCGAGCGCGTCGGCTCGCCGCAGTCAGGTGCGTGCCTTTTCTTATCTTCGCGCAATCAGGCATCAGAAACGCCGTCGGGACTTGATCGCCGGTCGGAACCAAATCTGAGAGAGAATGCTCTCTCCGGGAGGAGAACGGATGGATTTCACTATACCCGAAGAAATCGAGATGTTGCGCAGCAGCCTTCGCAAGTTCATCGCGAAAGAAGTCATACCCATGGAGGAGGAGGCCGGGTACGATCCCGACGAAGGCGTGCCGCAGGATCTCCTCAAGAAAGTGCGCAAGCGGTCATACGAACTCGGGTTCTGGGCGATCGATCTTCCCGAGGAGCACGGCGGCGGCGGCCTGAACACTCTGGGCACGGTCATCCTGCGCGAGGAAGTGTCCAAATATTTCTGCTCGCTGACGCAGGGGATATTCGGCGGACCCGACGGGCCGTCGAAAATCCTGCTTGCCGGTACAAAGGAACAGATCGAGAAGTATCTCGTCCCCGTCGTAAAGGCGGAGAAAAGCTGCTGCTTTGCCTTGACCGAGCCCAATGCCGGCTCCGATGCCGCCAGCATTGAGACCACCGCGGTCAAGGACGGCGACGATTGGGTGATAAATGGAATGAAGCACTTCATCACCAACGGCCCGTACGCCGACTATGCCATCGTTTTCGCCCTGACCGACAGGGAAAAGCGGGGGCACGGCGGCATAACGTGTTTCCTCGTCGACAAGGGAACGCCGGGCCTTTCGATAGGGAGGACGCAACACACGATGGGCGGCGGCGACGCGCAATGCGAGCTGATCTTCGAGGATTGCCGAGTGCCGAGCGAGAACGCGCTGGGCGAAATCGGGATGGGCTTTGTGACCGCTATGACTTTCCTCGGCGGCGGCAGGTTGAACATCGCGGCCGGCGCCGTGGGGATGACCGAAAAGCTGCTCAGCGCCTCGACCGAGTACGCCAAGCAGCGAGTACAATTCGGCAAACCGATCGCCTCGAAGCAAGCGATCCAGTGGATGCTCGCCGACATTGCGACCGAGCTGTTTGCCGCACGCAGCATGGTTTACGACACGGCGTGGCGTCTTGACCAGGGCGAGATGGCCGTTAAGGAAATGGCGATGTGCAAGCTCTACGCCACCGAGCTGGTCAACCGCGCGGCCGACGTCGCGATGCAGATTCACGGTGGGATGGGCTACATGAAGGAACTCCCGATCGAGCGAGTGTACCGCGGCGTGCGCGCATTGCGGATCGTCGAGGGCACCTCCGAAATTCAGCGCTTTATCATCGCGCGCGCGCTGCTTGCGGAATAGCTGAGATACTCCGAGTAGCTCTCTTTGCTTCGGCCCGAAGCGTCCGGCTGGGCCACTCGGTTCTTAAGAGCATGCGCCATAGTTGTTGAAGTGTTTGCCGGGATGCCTTCATTGTCATGAAGGCCCTTCTTTTCCCCCTCTTTTTTCTACAACCACACTTCATTAAATTGGATGGGAATATTCGACGGAATGGCTGCCCCTCGCTCGGATCGCTCCCGCATTACGGTTGTCGCGCAACATGATCGGCAAATTCGTCGTGAGCGAGATGGGACGGAATTTGTTCGAATCAAGTAGAGAGGGATACGATCTTTGCGGCCGGCTGACCGATCACGAGGAGTACATGGCTTCTTCGAGAGGGGCGCCAAACAGGCCGGCAATGAAGACTGAGGCAATCCGTCGGACGACGCCGGCGCCGATGACCAGCAGCAGGGCTGAAAAGACGCCGTAGCCATACGCGCACATCAGCACTATTATATTCAGGGCGAACCTCCATACTGCGAGGGCGAGGAAAAGCAGCACGACAACGGTAAGGAGCTCAGGGGCGAGAACGGCCGCCAGCACCGCAGAGATCGCCAGAGCATAGATGATAACGCTCGTGACGCCTTCGACAAAAGCGAAATACGTCGCGAGCGTGATAAAATTCGCTTGATCGGAGATGAAGTAGTTCACGATCGCTATGCTGAGGGAAAACAGCAGTAAATCGAGTACGGCCCTGCCCAGCGCCATCAGAATGGAAGGCTCCTGCAGCATCGGTAGCTCCAGAAAGGGTCCCGCAAACACGCCGGACGGCATCGAGCCGGCGCTCTGCGCCATGTACGCAAAAACGATCATTGGCAGAAGACTGACCAGATAGAATATCGCGACCTTTGCAAGACCCGACGACGAGGCAATATACTCGTCGAATTCATCGAGCGTCTGTATCGGATGAAGGATGAGATTTATGATGAAATAGAAAAGGCCGTTCGGTTCAACGTCCTCCGCTTCCGGCTCCGGGCCGGCGTCTGTGCCGTCCACCCAGCGCTCGGCCTCGGGCGGGAGGGCGTCGTCCTCTACGATGGGGCTCTGGTACTCGCGCAAAGCCTCTCGTTCTTTGGTGTCGCCATCCTCCAGAATAAATGCGCTCTCGGGATCGAACTCATCGGAGGAATCCTCCGGGGAATCCGCCGGGATGTCTTCCGGCAGGAGCATGTTCTCCTCGTCTCGCCATAGAGGAGTCTCGGCAGGCGTATCCGAAAACTCTCCCCCGGCTTCCCCGATTTCCTCGAACGAATCCTCGTCGGCCTCACCGAGCATCCGCTTGCGTGCCTGGAATTCGCCCTTGGCCGTTTCCATAAGCCGAAGCTTCTCCTGGCGAACCTCGGTGCGATATTTTTCGCGTTTCTCCTCTACCGTTATCTCTTCGGACTTGATGCGCCGTTTTATCTCCTTCTTGCGGTCATTCAGCTCTTGTTGCATCCGCTCTTTTATTTCCCTGCGGATGACGGCTCTTTTCGATCTCAGTTCTCTTTTGTCCATTGCCCCGCCTTTGCCCCAAAAGCCGAACCAGAGCGTACTAAAAATGATATCATAGAGCAGAATTTATGGCAAACCTGTGGCGCTTGACGTTTGGCCGGAGTTGTGCTAAGATACGGCTTAATGAATCCGCGCAAACCGAATAAGGGGGAAATCTTCGACATGAACGAGCTCCGCCGCGATATCAATATCAATATCTCGCCTTCGACGGGGGGCGCAATCGCTGTCGTTGTCCTCCTGCTCGCATGGCTCATCTTCGGCGGGCCGGTATATATGGTCGGCCCCGACGAAGAGGGCGTCATCCAGACTTTCGGCAAGTATTCCACCTCCACCTCTCCGGGTCTGCACTTCAAGATGCCGTGGCCGATACAGAGCGTCAAGCTTCCGCGGGTGACCGAAGTGAAGCGACTGGAAGTCGGGTTCCGCACCGTAACGCAGGGGCCGCCCGCAAGGTATCACGATGCCAGCAACGACGCGCGAATGCTGAGGGAATCCCAGATGCTGACCGGCGACGAGAACGTCGT
>CBDUSG010000174.1:0-6584 GCA_965369575.1 uncultured bacterium
GGAATATTGCAAGGGCGAGCCTGCAGATGTTTCTGAAATCATCCGCCCGAACTTATGAATAGGGGCGAAATGCAGCGCATGTGATAGAATGAAATATGCCGGGCTCGCACGGGCGCTGCGGGCCTTTCTGGAAGATGAGCCAATGGACGAATACGCCGAATGCGCAGCCTGCGGAAAGCCGACGCCGTCGGAAAACCTGAATTGCATTTACTGCGGAGAGGTGTTGCCCAGGCCCGTGGGTGTCATCTCGGGGCTGCGCTATTCGTTCAAGGGCCGGCTCGCCGCTCTTATCGCGCTGGCGGTGCTTATCGGTTTCCTGGCGCTCGTGCTCTGAACGCTCCACGGAGTCGAACCAAGGATACTCGCCGCCCGATTCCGTTTGAACGAGTTTCTCCCGTCTGTTAAAATGTGACTCGCTTTTCCCGGCTGGCAAGGCAACGATATCCGTAAACCCGAAATGGAGAGAAAAGATGAGAGATGCTGTAATAGTCGAAGCTTTGAGGTCCCCCATAGGCCGTTCGGGCGAGCGCGGCATTCTGCGCGATCTGACGGGTCTGGAGATAGCGGCGCAGGTGGTCAAGGCCCTGTTGAAGAAGACCGGGCTCGATCCTTTGGAGATTGATGACATTTACTGCGGAACGATAGCCGGACCGATCGACTCGGCCCGCTCGATCGTATTTTATTGTGGTCTGCCCATCGAGGTTTCCGGCCTGACGATGAACCGCCAGTGCGGCTCGAGCCTCTCGGCGCTCAACTCGGCGGCCAACGCGATCAAGGCCGGCAACGGCGATTGTATTCTGGTCGTCGGCCTCGAGACGATGGGCCGGCTCGGGCCCTGGAGCCCCGAGGATCAAAAGATGTCGAGTTCTTTTCGCCAATACTACTACGCCGAGCCGACGGTTCCCTCGCCCGACGGAAAGCTGCACAAGGCCACCCGGCTGCCCGACCTGATCGATCCCTCCTCCTTTGTGATGGGGCTCACGGCGGAGAACCTGATGGAGAAGTATGGTATTAGCCGGGAGGAGGCCGACGAATTCGCCTGCCAAAGCCAAATGAAGGCCAAAGAGGCGATCGACCGAGGCAGATTCGACCGCGAAATGGTTCCCATAACGATAGAATACGAAGACGGCTCGAACGTCGTCATCGACAAGGACCAGTGCCCGCGCCCGCAGACGACGACTGAAGTGTTGGCCAAGCTCAAGCCCGTGTTCAAAGAGGGCGGGCAGGTGACGGCCGGCAACTCGTGTCCCACGAACGACGGCGCAGCCGCCGTGCTGTTGATGGCCGGCGAGAAGGCTGAGGCGCTCGGTTACAAGCCGCTGGCCGCCGTGCGTCATCACGGTGAGGCGGGCGTGCCTCCCGAGATCATGGGTATCGGACCGGTCCCCTCGACTCGCAAGATGCTCAAAAGACAGGGCATGACAATCGACGACTTCGACCTTTACGAAATCAATGAGGCGTTCGCGTGCCAGGCCATGCATTGCGCACGCGAGCTGGGAATGGACATGGACAAGCTGAACGTCAACGGCGGGGCCGTCGCGATCGGGCATCCGACGGGCGCGACGGGAGCCCGTTTCACGGCCACGCTGGTTCACGAGATGAACCGGCGCGACGCGCAATGGGGGCTCGCGACCATGTGCTGCGGCATCGGCCAGGGCGTTGCGTGCGCGTTTGAGAGAATCTAGAGTTCTCACTTGGACGCCGCAGCCGGACGCGCGCGCGTAAATCGGCCCGAATCATTCAGATTATCAGGGCATCCCGGCAGTGGGTCGTCCCTTTGCGGGCGCAGGTTGAAAAGCGAAGCAGGTTGTGATATATTGGCAACCGGGTGTTTGACTTGATCCAAGTGTCGTGTCACCCGTATATTGTTGATTTCAGCGAGCCGAAAAGCGGTTAGCTGCAAGGCGCATGAGCGCAGGACTAGCAATAGCTATTTCGAGCGAATGCAACACAGCAGATGACCGCTTATCGACTCGCCCGAAGGGAGTCCCTCAAATCGCCCAATGCTGCGTTGCAGCCACTTGAAATATGCTCAATATTCCTGCGTGGCTGCGCCTTGCCTTGGACAACTTGCGGGACTCTGAGACCGACAGTATAACGGTTGGCACGACACTAGAACCCGGCTGTGTCGGCCGGGCTCGATTGAAAGCCTCCATGGCCAGAAAGATTGGCATCACAAGCACGGTTCCGGTCGAGGTCATTCTCGCTGCCGGCGACGTACCTATTGATCTGAACAACCTGTTCATCAACGATCCCGAGCCCGCCGAATTTATCCGCTATGCCGAGGAGGCGGGTTATCCGCGCAACATCTGCTGCTGGATCAAGGGGTTGTTCGGGATCGTGATGGAGACTCGGTGCGTGGATGTCGTCATAGCGCTGACGCAGGGCGATTGCAGTTGCACGCTCGCCCTCGTCGAGACGCTGATGGTTCGTGACGTGCCGGTGATTCCGTTCGAGTATCCGTTTGGACGAGATCTCGACCTTCTGAGGCTTCAGATCGAAAAGCTCGCCGACGCGTTGGGGACGAACATACAGGCCGCGCAGGAGTGGGCCGAAAAGTTGCGGCCTCTGCGCGCGAAGCTGGCCGAAATAGACCGGCTCACATGGCGCGAGGGCGTCGTGAGCGGCGCCGAGAATCACATGTTCCTGGTCTCGGGCAGCGACTTTGGCGGAGACCTCGGGCGATTCGAGAAAGAGGTGGAGGAATTTCTTGGAGGGGCGAGGGCGAGGCGGCCTTTTCCGGGAGATGTCAGACTGGGATATATAGGGGTACCTTCTATCTGGAGCGGGCTGCATGAGTTCTTGGAGTCGCAGGGCGCCAGGGTCGTGTTCAACGAGACTCCGCGACAATTCTCCATGTGCTCGGCCGAAGGCGACCTCGTTGGGCAGTATGCGGCTTATACGTATCCATACGGAGTCTTCGCCCGACTGGACGACATCGGGGCCGCACTGTCAGAGCGCTCTATAGACGGACTTGTTCACTACACGCAGAGCTTCTGTTTTCGGCAGATAGAAGACATGATCTTCAGGGAGAAGCTCTCTGTTCCTATTCTCACACTGGAGGGCGACCAGCCGGCTCAGCTCGACGGCCGGACAAAACTCCGGCTCGGCGCTTTCATCGAGATGATAAGAAAAACTCGGGAACTTCCAATGGAAAGGTCCGGGATACCATGTGGCCGGTCATCGGCGGGTCGCGGAAAGGAATCATAAAATCGTGCAGGCACGCAAGGTCACATTAATATTGACAATATTGATTTTCGGGCTCTCGGCGGTGGGCTGTGGCAACAAAGCCTCTCGAGCGAAGCTCAAGGAGGCCGATGAGGCCCTCAAGCAGGGTAAAACCAAACAAGCGATACGTATTACTAGATTCATCCAGACCACAGATCCTCGCAACTTTTTGGCGAAACGCATGATGGGTAAAATCGAAGGCCAGCTTATCCAGGAAATCCAGGAGGCTCTGGGCGCCGAGCAATACGAGGTGGCGGTGAGCAAGGCGAATATGCTGCTCAAAGACGTCGATAACAAGAATGAAGCAGTCATGACCATGCGCAATGAAGCCAAAAAGTATCTGCACGTCCAGTCGGGCCGAAAATCATTGGAAGGCGACAACCCGGTGGCGGCGCTCCGGATGGCGAAGCAAGCTCTCGATATCGATCCCCAATTTCAGCCGGCCATAGCGTTGCAGAAGGAGGCCAACGGGAAGGTGGAGGAAATGATCGGCGACCTGATGAAAACGGCCGAGCAGCTGATCGCGCGGGAGCAATTTGAAAAGCTCAGGGACCTTGCCCAGGATATCCTCTCTATCGCGCCTCAGAACCGCGAGGTCGCCGACCTGCTTCGAGAGGCAAACGCTCAGATACTGGCCCGCAAGAAAGGGGAGAACCTGAGCATGGCAAAGAGGTTCTATGATCAGGGCATATATGAGGACGCCCTGACGAGGGCCGAGGAAGTACTCAAGGTCGACCCGAAAAACATGGAGGCCAAAAAGCTGCTCGAAGACGCGAGGGCCGAAATAGCCAAACCCAAGCTGCGCCTCACCGGATTTACAAAGATAAAGGGAATGGAGATCGCCCATATAGAATTTGAACAGTCCCGCGAAAAATTCATGGTCCAGGTGGGCGATGTATTCAACGATTTCAAAGTTTCAGCGATCGATTTCGATCTCAAAGCCGTCATAGTGACATATATCAAGACGGGAAGCCAGCAATCGTTGACCCTCCAGACCGAGTAAACCCGATTTCCCCTCGGGGTATTCATGCCTGAAGCCGTCCGGGGCCGTCCGCCCGACATTGCAATTAGTCCTCATCCCGCCGTTCGCGGTCTGCTCGTGGCCGCTATTGCAGCCGTCATTGTCTCGTTCTCTCGTTGTTCGCCCGATTACGAGAAGATCGCCAACCTCGATTCTCCGCGGTCCGTCATAGTATGTTTCGGCGACAGCATCACCGCGGGCTACGGCCTGCGACCGGAGCAGGCTTTCCCGGCGCTCATCGCCAAGAGGCTCGGCATGCCCGTCGTCAACGCCGGCGTTTACGGCCACAACACCGTCGACACGCAAGCGAGGATTTATCGTGACGTTCTGGAGCACAACCCGCGACTGGTTTTCGTTGAGTTCGGCGGAAACGATTTTCGCAGGAAAGTGGGCAAGCAGGAGACATTCGCCAATCTCGATCGCGTAGTCGGGCGCCTCGTCGAGCACGGGGCGATCGTCGTGGTGCTTGAGATGCGCATTGGGCTGTTTCGCGACGAATATCTCGCAGGCTACAAGAAGGTCGTTCGGGCCCACGGCGCGCTACTCATCCCGAACTTCATGTCGAAAATCCTCGGCAACCACAAGTTAACCGTGGACGGGCTGCATCCCAACGCCGCGGGCCATGAATTGATTGCCGGGCGCGTCATGGAAACACTTGTCCCGCTCCTGGCCGAGGCCGACCGCGCTCGGGCCGGAAAGCGACAAGCGCCTTGACTTTACGCAGTTTTTGCTATAAGATTTCCACAGAACATGGCGCGAGTTTTCGATTTCTGCGAGGAACGGGATGGGTACATCGAATCTGACCGATCGCACGAAAAAGCTCGTCGAAATTATCAATATCATCAACTCCACGCTGGATATCGACTCTCTCCTCAACCTTGTAATCGAGACGATTTCCTCCACTTTCGATGCCGAGGGCTGCTCTTTAGTGCTGCGGCAGCCGGGCACCGACGAACTCTATTTTCGAATCGCCTCCGGCGCCGCCGGCGAAAAGGTAAAAAAGTTTCGGCTCAAATTGGGCGAGGGCGTTGTCGGCGCCGTTGCCCGGGACGGCATCCCGCTTCTGCTCGCCGACGCGCGGTCCGACCCACGGGTGCGACACGACATCGGAAGAGAGATCGGCATGCCCACCCGAAGCATAATATGCGCGCCTCTTTCAGTCGAAGGCAGGCTCGTGGGCTCGATCGAAATCGTCAATCCCCGGAGCAAACCCGAATTCGACGAAGGCGACCTGGAGTTTCTGTGCGCCGCCGGAGATTCGATAGCTCTGGCCGTTCGCAACGCGAGACTTTTTTCACAGGTGAGTTCGGAAAAGGACACGCTGAGCCGCGTCCTCGAGTTGCACCCTACGATCATCGGCAGCGGCGATGTAATGAAAGACATCTTTGTGATGACCAACAAGATAGTGAGCACGGACGTGACTATTCTGGTCACGGGCGAGACGGGCACCGGCAAGGGTCTGCTCGCCCGATTTATCCATGAGAACAGTCAGAGACGCCATCAGCTGTTCGTCGAAGTCAACTGCGCCGCCATTCCGGACACTCTGATCGAATCCGAGCTGTTCGGTCACGAGAAGGGCGCCTTCACCGGCGCCAGCTATCAGCGCAAAGGCAAGTTCGAGCTCGCGGACACCGGCACGCTCTGCCTCGATGAAATAGGCGAACTCTCTCCACGCGCGCAAGCCAAGCTGCTTCGCGCGATCGAGGAAAGATGTTTCGAAAGGATCGGCAGCAACACGACGATCACATCGGACGTCAGAATTCTCGCCACGACCAACTGCGACCTTTCACAGTCCGTCAAGGACGGCCAGTTTCGCGTCGACCTGTTCTATCGCCTCAACCAGATCGAAATACACCTGCCTCCGCTGAGGGAAAGGCGCGAGGACATCCTGTTGCTCGCAGAGCACTACCTGGACGAATACCGCCGCCGTTTCGAGCGAGATGTAATATCGTTTTCTCTCCCCGCCAAAAACTTTTTGCTGGACTATGACTGGCCGGGCAACATACGCGAACTCAAGAACATGCTCAGGCGCGCCGTACTGCTCTGCGACGACAGAGAAATCAAGTGCTCGCATTTTCCGCTTCTTATGCAGCCGGGAAGAGAAAAGGATTCAATCGCAGGCGACGAGAAGTTTCCCAATCTCGACGACGTTGAGAAGGCGCATATAATCTCCGCGCTGCAGCACGCGGAGGGGGTGAAGAAAAAGGCGGCCGAACTCCTGGGCGTATCGCGTTCCACGTTGGATAGGAAGATACAGGCGTATAACGTTAAAATATGAGAAGATCGCGATCGGTCGAATGAGAAATATTGCTTCTCAGGATCTCTCGGTAAACAT
>CBDUSG010000175.1:0-6569 GCA_965369575.1 uncultured bacterium
GTTTACTTGTATGCGCAGTGCCTGGAATGTCCTGGTCGCGGGATCTATTCTGGGGCGACGCCCGGTTTTCGGCGTGGCCCGGCGCACGATATCGGCCAGCTCTGTCGTCGTTCGAATCCTTTCTTTCGACCGGCGCATGACCATAGCCCTGGCAATCCTCCTTGCGTTTCGTTCTTCCCCGAACCTCCTGAGAATATCCGCGATCTGCTTCTCCGAATATGTGTTGACGATGTCGGCTGCGTCGATCTCGAGCCGGGTGTCCATCCGCATGTCCAGCGGAGCCTGTCTCTTGAAGCTGAACCCGCGCGAGGCCCCCTCGAGATGAAACGAGGAGACGCCGAGATCGAAGAGCATTCCATCAACTTGACTCTGATCCAGCCGCTCCAGCGTCTGCGCGAGATACCGGAAGTTTTCCCGGATCAGGATCAGGTTGTCACCTGATCCCAGGCGCCGGCGCGCACGCTTGATCGCTTCGTCATCCCAATCGAGGCCGATCAGCCTCCCGGTCGGGCCGATTCGCTCGACGATCAACTCGGCATGCCCGCCGCCGCCGACGGTGGCGTCGACGATCACTTTGCCGGGCGAACACGCAAGCAGCCGGACGGCCTCCTCGGCCAGTACCGGCAGGTGAACCGGTTCGTCCGGCGCATTGTCGCTGTCAAGCGCCAAAAGATTACGTCAGTTCGCCGTTGTCGGAAAAGCTCGCTATCGCGCCCTCTTCGGTGTCGTAGGTCTCGAAGACCTTCGAGGCGCCCACCATGCTGAGGGCCTTGAGAGTGATCCTGTTGAGCCTGGCGAGCTTGAGGTCGCCGCTCTGTTTGCGCACCTGCCTGAGACGCTCGAGGAGGGTTCCGACCCCCATGTAGTTGATCTGGACGACCTTTCTCATGTCCACCACGATGTTGTAGTGGCGGTCCTCAATGAGCTCGGTGAGGACCTCTTTGAGAAGCTTGGCGGTGGAAGTGTCCAGATCGCCCGAGACCCGCAGCACAGATACGTTGTCGCGCTCCACTTTCTCGAATTCGACGCCCACTTTCTGTTGCCCTCCCTTGACCATACACCCCAAAATGTGGTATCATTTCTGCGAATGGATATCGATATTCGCAGAGAATCCCTGCAGCGTGGATTTCTCCCTGAACTCTTTCCACCTGTCCGGCGCCCAGATTTCCATCCGGTTCAGGACGCCGATGATCGTTACTTCGCGGTCAATGCCGACTTCTTCGCACATTTCCTTGCGCAGGCCGACGCGCCCCTGCTTGTCGGGCGTGACGTCGAAGGCATCTGAGAAAAGGAGACGCACGTAGTTCTGGTTTGTCTCTTTCGTAAAGTCCCAGGACTTCAAGTTTTCGTAGAGTTCGAGGAAAACTGAAAACGGGAAGACGTAGAGGTGGGAATCAGCTTTGACAATGTAGAGCTTGTCGACGCCCTCGGCGTTGAGGATTTCGCGGAATCTGACCGGAATCACGAGCCGATTCTTCTCATCGAGCGAATAGTTGTAGTTTCCGGAGAATAAAAGCAATGCGGTCGGCTCCCATAATTTCCCACTTTTATATCTAGAGCATCCATATTTTACCACAACTCTGCCAGCCTGTCAAGCTTTTTCTTGATAGGGGCCATGTGCCATTAGGCTAACTGGAGTAAGGATTTAGGCTGGCCCAAGACGGGATATATTCCACAAGGCGAGCCCGGTAGGAAGAAGCATCATAATCCCCACTGCGTCCCACAGATTCCAGGTCCTCAGCCGCTCGTTGTAAATCGAGGCAAGCGATCCGCGGAGCCTGCGCGGATATGGATGCAACCAGTTGATATATCAGGTGTTAATGCATTCAAGAAATGGGCGGGAAAGTCTTGATATGGGCTCAGCCGGCAAGAGCCGGCGGGCGCGCTGCCGCGGTCGGCCGCAGGCCTGATGGAACCGTCTCTAAACGGCGATTTCTTCGGAGAGTTTTGCGAGTTCCGCTTCTGTTTCCGCCTTTTTGGCGCGAATCTGTTCCAACCGGTGTTCGAGGTCCTGCAGATTATCACGCAAGCTTTCGATCTCCTCAGGCAGCTTTCCGTATTCGCTCTTGATCCTTTCGCATTCGCGCGTGGCGGCGTCGCGTGCGGGAAGCACTTCCTGAAATTGATCGAGCAACTGCTTGTGTTTTTCCTTGATCGAGGCCATTTCGACCTCTGTGTCGTCGATTTGCTTGCGAATTTCCTTGCAGGCATCCTCACGCTCGTCCAACGCGGACTGTGCCTGGGACAGGCGTTCGGTGAGAATGTTCAGCTCTTCCTCGCACTGTGCGATTTTTTCCTTTGTGACGTTAGTCGATTGTTCGGCTTCAGATTCTTCGCCGGCGGCCGCTTCGAAGTCGGCCTTCAGGGTCGCCTCCCTTTTGTGCCGCTGTTCGGATTCGGCCTTGGCTATCAACTGGGCCGCTTTGAGCGCCAGGTCCTTGGCGCCTTCTCCGTCTCCGGACGATAGGGCCTGTTGCGCTTTTTGCAGGAGTTCCTGCGGACTTATATCGGTGCTTTCTGCCATCGTACTCTCCTCCACTTCCGGCATGTTCGCCTCGCCGAATGTTTCCCATGATGGAGTCATTCGGCCGTCCGGCGCCTCCGGGGGCTCTTGCTCCGTCGCCGATGCGTCCCGGTCTACCTCCTGTTTCCAGCTTACCTGCAATTGCTCAAGGCCGGCACAAGCCGCCGAGCCGTTGAGAAGCGAGTCGCTTATCAGATCTATCAATTTCGACGCCGTCAGCCATGCCCGCTCCCCGAGTTTCGCCTGGCCGTCGGTGACCGAGGCGAGGTATTCTTTCATGTCGTCACAGATGTTCTCGGCCGACTCGAGCGATTCGGTCCGGGCGATTTCCGCTACCGCGTCTACGATTTCCAGAAAGTGCCTCAGAACCTTTTTGGTCCGCAGGCTTTTGCTCTGCCACGAGGCTTCGAGAACACGGAGGTCCTCTTTCAGCCGCCCCAGGAATTTCGCGTCCTGATTTCCATCTTTGTCACCATGTCTTGAAAACATGCAGCGCACCTCTCTAAATGGAGATAAATCGGGTATATGGATATTGTTGGCATAAGATGGAGCAATATCCATACCAATGTCGCCCTCGGATGGCAGCCGGCCGATGCGTCGCTCGCTCGGAAGCTTTTATGCGAGCTGCCGCCCTCGCAGAAGATTTGGCTGGAAACAGCAAAGTCTCTGGAAATAAATGAGTTGTGGCTCAGAGGATGGATTCCGGGAAAGATGACGGAGGGCGGGAGGGGAGCCGGTTCCAGCGCCTAATATTTTGCCGGCATACTCGGATCGGACGCGAAAACCGGCGACCTGCGTACATCCATAGGACGATTCTGTACTGCGGGCCGTATCCAATAAGGTGACGGAACAGGACTTCTGAGTCTCATGCGATGAGCGCGATGTTCGATCCGGCGGGCAGCTCGCTTTGGCTGAAGGCGATGCTCAGGCTCTCGGCGTGAATCTGGATAAACTCGGCCGAAAACGTTTCGGCGCCATCCGCTGAGCTTTGCGTGATCGAGGCGGCCTCGAAGTGGAGATAGCGGTATTCGAACTCGAGAGTGCTCAGAGAGGATTCGGCCGCCGCATCGGCGGGCTGGTTCTCCCCAATTTCGCCGTCGACGGCATTCTCAAAGAACTCGTCGAGGAGCCGATCCAGAATCGAATAGGTTTTATCCACAAATTCGGCCGTCTGCTCGTCGAGCCTGCCGAATTCATCGAGCACGCTCCGCGCCTCGCCGAAGCCCTCGTCGATCGCGTCTCGCACAAGCTGCTCGAAGCCGGCAAGCGCGGATTCGGCCGATTCGTCGGGGTTCTGCGACTGGTATACTGCGGACAAGCTTATTGAAAAACTGAAGATGCGCTGCGCCGTTGCCTCGGGAGAGAGATCCAGTTGCGAAGGAACCTCCTGCGCGGGCGTCACCTGCGTGATCGACGTCATCGTTATCCGCACGCTGATCCGCTCGACGATCAACTGTTCGGCGAAGCTATGGGCGTTCCCCGCTGAAGAAATATTGAGTCCGGTCGGATTCGTCTGCTTGCGGCTGAGCCCCGGGGGCAGGTTCGGGCTCCTTAGGGCGGCCTGGAAGAGGCCCGGGACTGGGGCTGTGTGGCTCAACATGCTGGCAAGGCTGACCATTTTCTCCCTCCTGCTTTCATTCGCTCCAAAAGCTGACCGCCGCCGTTTTCCTTGCTATTCTAATCGGCAGATATGGTGGAAACTTTAGTGGAAAGACCAAGATGTTGTGAAATCGGGTCTGCTTTTTTTCGGGGATTGCGGCACATGTTTGGCAAAGAGATAGAGGGAGGCGGGCGGTGTGCGTCGCGGACATGAGATGCTCCGCATCTCTATTCCTGACGAGTATTGACGGCTGAATCCGGCGGCGAGTCGCCGCGGACATGAGATGCTGCGCCTCTCTTCTTTTAAAGAGCGTTTCACAACAGGCCTTATTGATTCAGTTTCAGCGAGGACCTGTCCCATGCGACTCAAACATGGGTAACGCAAGGATACGAAGTATCCGCTGTCAGCGGCCACTGGCCGCCCGACGCCGAGAAGATGACAGAAAGGCTTAACCGATGACAGACGAAGCAAAGAAGGTCGAATTGCTGAAAAGGCTCGCCGACGGCGTGCTGAATTTCGAAGAGGACGATGTCAAGGCCGCTGCCGATGAGGTGGTCAAGCTCGGATTCGACGCATATGAGGCAATCATGGACGGACTCGCCAAAGGGATGAACGAGGCGGGTCGGCTGTGGGATGAAGAAGAGTATTTCGTGCCCGAGCTCCTGCTTTGCGCCGACGCGCTTTATGCGGGGCTGAAAATTCTCAGGCCGCATATCAAAAAGGAGGATCAACAAAAGAAATGCGGCGTGGTCGTCATCGGCACCGTGCAGGGTGACGTCCACGATATAGGGAAAAACCTCGTCAAGATGATGTTCGAGGTTGCCGGATTCGAGGTGCACGACCTCGGCAAAGACGTTGAACTCGAGAAATTCGTCGAGGAACAACTCCGCACCAACGCCGGGCTTGTTTGCCTGTCGGCCATGATGACCACGTCGATGCTCGGCATGGAGCGAGTCATCAAGATGATCCGAGAGAAGAATCCGAACGTGAAAATCATGATAGGCGGCGCGCCGGTCACCGGGGACGTCGTCGACAGGTTCGGCGCCGACGGCACCGCCGACAGCGCCTCGAGCGCCCTCAGGGAAGCTCTCAAGATGGTCGCCTCGCTACAGGAGATAGATTAGTGTCGTGTCCCCTGAGTGCGTGGGCTTTCTAAACACGACCCGACTCGATACATCTTTCCTGCCGTTCCGGGACCGATCCTCAACGCTCCTCACATCCGCCACTCGCGAGGAGTCCGAAATGCCCTGCCAAGAATCACTGCAAAAGTAAAGCCCGGCCGTGTTCCCCAAATACCATCGGCGAACCTGAAGAGAAGAGGCCGATGCCGGGAGACATGGGAGACACATCCGTGGGGATGTTTGAGAGGCGTCTCGTAGCATCGGCCTCGATGACAAAGCAAGCGAATTGTCGAGGGTAACTTTATCTTCATCCCCCGGGCAATGTCAAGAAGATAGTCCGCGGTTATTGCGGGCGCCTGATTACCAGAAAGCCCTTGACACGCAGGAGCGCAACGACGTATATTTCAGAAGCGATTACGGACTCCAACGGAAGACGGCGTAAGGATTCTGCCGATGGCGGACGATTATTACACCTCCCAAAAATCGAAGCTGATGAAGGGTTTCGATAAGGCCGCGATAATTATGAAAAAAGTGGTCGCATCCCGGTACGGGGACGACTTCGCCGCCGTTACCCTGATGCAGGCCCGCGAGCAATTCGAGACGCTCATTCCCGATCTGCCCTATATCGGGGGAAAAAAGAATCCCATGACGCGGATCATGATAGGCACCGGCTGGTGTCTGGCGCTCCATCGAGCGCTCGAAAAACAGGGCAAGACAGCCGAGGAGACGGGTGAACTCATTCTCGCGGCCGTCGAGGCCCAACTGGAGCGCTTCCCAAAACTCCTGCTCCGCCTCGTCGGAAGATACAAATGCAGCAGGCTTTATATTTCGAAACTCAAGAAGCAGGCGGCGGCATCCCGGGAACGCAGGCACCCGGGCGACTGGGTGTTCACCGTAATCGACGGCGACGGCGAGGAGTTCGACTACGGCATCGATTTCACGGAATGCGGAGTCTGCAAATTCTTCCATTCGCACGGCGTAGACGAACTCGTGCCGTTTCTGTGCGAGAGCGATTTCCCCGTCAGTGAGATGACGGGTACCGGCCTGGTTCGCACGACCACGCTCGCCGAAGGCGCCGAGAGGTGTAATTTCCGGTTCAAGAGAGGCGGCAAAATCGGTCAATGACCGCCGCCGCGCCCGGCCGACTCGGCATCCCGAAACGCGCGAGCGGCACGCACGATCTCTGCGATCGACCGACTCGCCACGCCACGGAGCCCGCCCCCCTACCGCCCGAGAGCGGAAATTGACCGCTCATAAGGCGGATGGTATAATCTTCTGGAGTTCACGCCAGGCGGCGATAGGCGGGGAACGGACTCATCCCGGT
>CBDUSG010000176.1:0-6565 GCA_965369575.1 uncultured bacterium
GTGAAGCTGAAAATCGCGGGGGAAGGCCCGCGGCGCAAGACGCTTGATGAAAAGGTGACCGAATACGGCCTGCGGGACAGAGTGGCTTTTCTGGGCTATCTTCCGGACGAGAAGCTGCCGGGGTTCTTTGCCAATGCTCTTTTAACCGTTTATGTCCCCATAGACGAGCCGTTCGGCATCGTGCCGCTCGAATCGCTGTGCCATCGCACGCCGGTGGTCGTTTCCGATCACGGAGGACCGGGGGAAGTTCTCACACACGAGGAAAACGCCTACGTCGTAAATCCGCTGGATCCGGAGGAGATAGCCGGAGCGATTTTGCGCTGCCTCGAGAATACGGCCGAGGCACAACATCTCGCGGAGAAAGGGGCTGCCCTGGTGGAATCCTCTCTGACGGTCGAGCAGTTCGTGGACCAGTTCGAGCGTTTTTTCTAGCGCGTTATCCGGCCGACGCCTTCCGAATTCGCCCGCATCCTTCCATAGAGTCATAGATGGAGCCTCAAGAACAAATGGAGCATGATCCTCGCATGACAAAATTTTTTAAACCGTATTGGGAACGCTTCTTAATGCTGCACTATGTGCGACTGATGCGATACCTGAAGCCGTACTGGAAGCGGGCCTTATTGATGATGGTCCTGATGTTCTTTGTATCCGGGGCGTTTGCGGCAATCATCGCGGGTTCCAAACCGCTGATAGACATTCTTGTCGGCGAGTTCAACGTCGCTCAATATCAGCAGCAGCACGAGATTTTCCAGCATCCCGTCGCTGAAAAAACGCTGCTGAAGCTACACGCCTTCGTGCAGACCGACCGTATGAAGGCGCTCGGAATCGTAGCCATGTTCATGCTGGCCGTCCTGATGTTTCGCGGGTTCTGCGAAATGCTGCAGCTTTACCTGGCGAATTATATCAGCGGACGAGTCGAAATAGACCTGACGACCGAGCTGCAGTCACGCCTTCTCGAGCACTCCGTCGGCTTTTTCGAGGAGCGCGGCACCGGCGTGCTCATCACGATCGCCTGGCACGACACGCAGGCGCTCGTTCGCGGCCTGAACCTGATACTGAGCAGATTGCTTCAGCACCCTCTGAATATTGCGGCGGCCATCTCCGTTGCGTTGATTACAAATTGGAAGTTCGCCTCGATCGCGCTCGTGGGCCTGCCCGTCGCGGGATACGGAGCATCCCGCTTCGCAAAGTATGCCCGCCGGAGGGCCAGCATTTTCTTCAAGGACATCGCCCTGACGTTGAGCTTGCTGCAGGAGGACTTCTTCGGCCTGAAGATCATCAAGGCCTTCACGATGGAGGACCAGGAGCGCGCGCGCTTCCGCCAGGCGATGGGGAGGCTGTTTCGCAATCGCATGAGGATCGTCAAGGCCAAGGGGTGGAACTCGCCGCTGACCGAGACGGCGGGCGCCATCGGAGTCGTCTTTCTGTTGGTGCTCGGGGGACGCGAGGTTGTCGCCGAGAGGATGAGTCCGGGCTCCTTGATGGTGCTGTTCGTCGCGCTTGGAGCCACGTACCAGCCGATCAAGACGCTCTCGAAGGCATACGCCGACCTGCAAACCATCCTGGCCAGCGCCGACCGCGTCTTCGGACTGATGGACCTGACGCTGGACGTATGCGACGCCACCGACGCCGCTGAACTGCCCAGGGCCAAAGGCGAGATCGTATTCGAAAACGTCAGCTTCTCATACAATGGGACGGACGTCGTGTTAAAGAACATCAACGCGCGCATCGAGCCCGGCGAGACCGTCGCGCTCGTCGGCTACAGCGGCGCAGGCAAGACGACGTTCGCGAATCTCATCATGCGGTTTTACGACGTCGGCGCCGGAAAGATCACCGTAGACGGCTACGATCTCCGAGAAATCACCCAGAAATCCCTCCGCAAAAACATCGGCCTCGTGACGCAGGATACCGTGCTGTTCGACGGCCCGATATCGCACAACATAGCCGCTGCGTCGGAGGGCATCGACAACGGAAGGATCATAGCGGCGGCGCAAGTGGCCAACGCTCGCGAATTCATCGAAAAGCTTTCCAACGGTTACGACAGCGGCGTGGGCGAGCGGGGCTGCCTGCTCTCCGGCGGCCAGCGGCAGAGGCTTGCCATCGCCAGGACCGTGTACCGGGACCCGCCGATTTTCATACTCGATGAGGCCACCTCTTCACTGGACTCGCACAATGAGGAACTCGTGCAGGAGGCCCTCGGCAGATTAATGACAGGTCGTACCACCATAATCATCGCGCACAGGTTCTCGACCATATTGTTCGCCGACCGTATCATCGTCATGAATCAGGGCGAAATCGAGATGACGGGAACGGTGCAGGAGTGCCTCGAACAAAACGAAACCTTCCGGGCTCTGTATGAGAAACAGTTCTCCGGCTTGGGTCTTCGCACCTGAAGCCGCCGCTGACGCGCGAAACGACACGCAGACGCTGCACGCGAACTGAAACGAAGCGTAACCATGGCTGAATCTACGGAAAACTCACCACTCGTATCGATCATAACGCCCTCTTTGAATCAGGGCAGATTCATCGAAGAGACGATCCTGAGCGTCCTCTCGCAGGATTACGGGAACATCGAATATATAGTGGTCGACGGCGGATCGACCGACGGGACGCTCGCGATTCTGAAAAAGTACGAAGATCGCCTGACATGGAGCAGCGAGCCGGATCGCGGGCAGTCGCACGCGCTTAATAAAGGGTTGGAGCTCGCCGGAGGGAGCATAATCGGCTGGCTGAATTCGGACGACGTGTACGCTGAAAACGCCGTCAGCGAGGCCGTTGCCTTTCTTCGGGCGAATCCGAAGCATGCGATGGTCTACGGCGATGCCGACATCATAAAAGAAGGCGGCGAGAAGATCGGGCCTTACGAGACCGAGCCGTTTGACCTCGAAAGATTTTCGAAGCACTGTCCCATCTGTCAGCCCGCGGCGTTCGTCAGATCGGAAGTCATGGCCACGGTCGGTGGCCTTGAGGAGAGCCTGCATTACTGCATGGATATGGACCTGTGGATCCGTATCGGCCGAATACACAGGGTCGGTTACATCGAAAAGCGCCTTGCGATGTGCCGATGGCATCCCGAGAACAAAACTTTCGGACACAGAAAGGCCGCGCTCATCGAGGCGATGAAGGTGATCAGGCACCACTACGGGCACGTTCCCCGGGCCAGGATAAGGGCCTACGCCGAATATACTCTGGACGCCGCTTTCGGGAAAAGGCTCAGGGCCGACGGAATGATTTTCAGGAACATGAAGAAGCTCTCAACAGGCCTTAACTCCCTCAAATACAACTACGGCCACGGGGACTACGAAAAGTGGCCCGCTCCCGACAGGAGCCGCGCACCGAAGTCCGACACACCTTCGAGTTGACGGCCCGCATGTTCTGCGATCCATCGCGCCGAACCATCCCCGACGACGCATCATCAACGCCCCGCCATTTTCCCCGGTAATAGCGCCTTTAACCGGTTCAGGGACGAGACGCGAGACCGGACATGTTCACCACCTGAGAGAGATACAGGGGGTAACGAAATTCCTCACGGGTCTTCTCGACCTCTGTCGTGTCGATGTCATAGAGGATGTGCCTTTCCTCCCGCGGGGTCACATATCTTTTGACCTTTGAAGGTCGAACGCCTATCAGGTTGAGAAAATTCATTATGAGGCCGTCCGTCAGTTCGAAGCTGTGGTAAAGGAAGGTGTTCGACTTGGTGTCCCAGCCGGAATACAGGTTCAGGCTTTGGTTTTGGGCAGGGTCCGCTCCCGTGTCGAAGATAACGCGCTCTTTTGCCAGGTTCACGATTCGAAGCAGTCCCATGAACGGGAAAAGGAAATGGTTGTGGACCTCGGAAAGAAAAACTATATCGTGCCGGGGGATCGTCATGTCCGTCACGGCATCCGTATTAATGAACTCTATGCTGTCATGCTTCAATATCTTTTGCGACCAGACGGAGGCGTCATGAGGCAGCTTCAGGATTTCGACGCCGGTCACTTTGGCGGCGCCCATCTCGGCGAAGCGGAAAGAGAAAAAACCGTTCGAACTCCCGAGTTCCAGCACCGACTTGCCTTCGAGGGCCGGCAGCAGTGGCTTTATGTAATACCATTTGGGCCATGGACGAAGTATTGATGCTTCCGTACTGCTCAGTTTTTTCCCGAGGGTGTTCAGGCCTCCCTCATCTATGTAAGCGCGCGCGTGGTCGGAGGTCGACGTGATGTTGTGCTCGGGAAAGTCGATCCTCTGGAACCAGTGCCCGAAGGATTCGAAACCCTTTGCGATCTCGCCCTTGAGCGCCTGCTTGCGCTCGGGAGAGTCGTCCTCGGCGAGCATCTTTCGCAGCTCCGACACCGCCCGCTCGATCTGCTCCTCGGAACACAAAGGCAGAATGGGACTGTCCACGTGTCTGTCCTCGAATCCCCTGCCGGGCCGTAGTCCCTCCGACAGCGCGTGGCCGACGTCGTCGTGATCGGGAGCCGGTTCTTTCGCCTCCTGCCCGAACGGTCCGCCCACCACTCTGGATAATCTATCCAAGAGTTTTTTTCCAATGCCCTCGCGAGACTGCTCACTCATAGCGCGCGATTCCTCCACAGTCCATTGAAAGCAGGGCCGCGACGCCAGCCGCCGCCGGCCCGCTCATCCGGAAACAAACTTCAAGTATTTTCGGTAACGCCTCGGCCGCGAGCGGCTTATCCGCCCCGACTCCATCGCCGGCGCCTCCGGTCTGCGCGGTGCGAATCCGAGGCTGGGAATGAGATCGAGCGAATCGAACAGGCCTGATTTTTCCATGATCGCATTGAACCTCTGGCACCAGCTCTGGAGTGAGAATTCACTCTCGACCATCAATCTTCCAAAAATCGAGAGCCGGGCGCGCAGGCGCCTGTCCTCGTATAAAGCCTTTATCGACACGGCAAGGGCCTCATGGCTCACCGACTCGGCCGGCAGGCCCGAGACACCCGGGCGCACGATTTCGGGAACGCCTCCCACGGAGAAGCCCACTGTCGGACACCCGCACGCCGCCGCCTCGAGAAAGACCTGCCCGAAAGCCTCTTCTATGCTCGGCCCCACAAAAATGTCGGCCGCCGAGTAAATCATGCTCATGACATTTTCCTGTGTTACATATCCGAAGTATCGAAAACCGTGGTCGGCGGTGTCCGGGTCCTTGTTTCCGGCGCAGACGACGAGCGCATCGGGCGGACTGAATATGCTCAGCGCCTGTTTCAGATAGCGGAATCCTTTGCGTTCATCGCCCAGGGAGGGGGCGCCTGCCAGAATGATAAATTTATCCTGCGGGAGCCCGAGCCATGTTCTGCAGGTGGCCTTATCGAGAGGGCGGAACAGCTCTGTGTCTACGCCGTAGTGGCAAGTCTCGATCCGCAGCGACACAGGCGCGACCTCCCTGGCCCTCTCGGCGACCCAACGGCTGTCGGCCACGAGCATAAGCCGGCCGCCCGATTCGAGCAGCTCCCTCTTTCCCTTCCATGCGGCCTCGATCAGTCGCGAGTTCATGGGCGGATATTCGTCCGCGGTGGGACAGGTGTCGTCGCAGCCGGTCAAATGCTTGTCGCAGCCGCCCGTGTACGGGCAGCGGCCAGTGAGCAGGTACAGATCATGAAGATAAAAAATCGTGGGATACGAGCCGATGATCCCTCCCAGCTCCGGCAATACGTGGCCGGCGCCGTGGATGTTTCCCAGAATCAGGGCATCGGGCCGGTAGCGCTCGATTTTTCGCTCAAGTTTTCGCACCCTTTTCGAAGATGTCTCCCCCAGCCTGGCTCTCGCGTCGGGATTCAGTGCCACGGCTTTGATCTCGTGCCCGCCCCACCTCAAAGCTTCGGCCAGCCGCCTGTGCGCTATTCCGGCGCCGTAGTTGTAGCCGATGTCGTTGAGAAGCAGCAGCCGCATCCCGGTTTTCGGATGCCGTGCCGGCGCCGGGGGCGGCCTTTTTTCGGACGAGGTTTTCGCCAGGAAGTCACTTCGCACGCCCGTGAGCTCGGGCACGTACGTCTCTCCGTATGTCTTCTGCCCCTCATGTACGCGATAGCGCGCCAGCGATTTCCCGATGACCTTGATGCGGGCGCCCTCGGCCGCGAACCTGAGCCAGAGCTCATAATCCATGCTGTAGTAAAGAGTCTCCTCGACTTTTCCGCCGACGCGGTCGAAGATGTTCCTGGTGAAGAAGACCTCGGGCTGATAGAAGAATTTCCCCCTCAGCCAGCATCCATCGAGGTCCAGCAAATCCTCGAGCGGCAGCGGCCCATCGGCACAACTGGTTATGTGCTGTTCTTTCAGTTCCGAATTCTCGTAAAGCGAACAGACGCCCGCGACCATGTCCGAGCGCGATTCACGGAATGCCATGGCGACAGCCGCGAGCGCTCCCGGCTCGAGCTGGTCGTCACTGTTCAGCCACCCCAGTATTTCGCCCGTAGCCGTGGCAAACCCTTTATTTATGGCGTGGGCCTGCCCCCTGTCATGTTCCGAGACGAACCGGGTCAGCATGGGCTCGTAGCGTTGGACCACGGCCGCCGTCTCATCCTCCGATCCGCCGTCGATGATGATATATTCGAGGTTCGGGTAGTTCTGG
>CBDUSG010000177.1:0-6541 GCA_965369575.1 uncultured bacterium
ACGGGAATGATTCTTTGGAACTCGCGAACGGCCTCCGCGTAACCCGGGACGGATTAATCGTTGTCCTCAGACTTTTTCTCGCCGTTGTCGGACAGGTTCTTCAGGCCCTCACCGAGCGCAGCGAGGCGGTCGGTCACAAGCCGGTTGAGCGTGCCCTTGCGGTATTTGCCGTTCTTGCCGCGTTTGCCGCAGGGCATTCCGGTAAGGATTTCGAGCCCTTGCTCGACGGTCTTGACGGTGTAGATGTGGAACTTGCCTCTGCGCACGACCTCGACGACCTCCTCGCTGAGCATGAGGTCGCCCTTGTTGCTGTCGGGGATAAGCACGCCCTCGTCGCCTTTGAGGCCCTTCTCCCTGCAGACCTTGAAAAAGCCTTCGATCTTCTCGTTGACGCCGCCGATGGTCTGGATGTTGCCCCTCTGGTCGACCGAGCCGGTGACGGCGATGTTCTGCCTTATGGGTACATCCGCAAGGCTGGACAGGAGCGCATAGAGTTCGGTCGAGGAGGCGCTGTCGCCGTCGATGGGGCCGTAAGACTGCTCGAAGCATATGCTCGCGCTGAGCGTCAGCGGCTTGTCCTGCGCGTATTTTGCCCGCAGGTAGCCGCTTAATATCAGCATGCCCTTGTCATGGCTGCTTCCGCTGAGCTTGCTTTCGCGCTCTATGTTGATGATGCCCGCTCGTCCCATCGCGGTCCCGGCGGTGATGCGCACGGGTTTGCCGAACACATAGTCGCCGGTGTTGTAAACGGCGAGGCCGTTGACCTGCCCGACCCTGGCGCCCGAGATGTCGATGCGGATGCGGCCTTCGTCGATAAATTCCCTGAGCACAAGATCGACCTGGTTGACGCGCTCGATGCGGTCTCTTATCGCCTGCTCGACGTGCCTGGCGCCGACGTGTGCGGCGCCGTCTTTCGTCGCCAGGTAGCCGGCCTCCCTGATGACATCTGCGACTTCGCTGAAGCGGGTCGTTATCTTCTTCTGCCGCCCGGTCTGTTCGACGCCGAACTCGATGACGGCGGCCACGCCCTCTCGATCCAAATGCGGGATTCCCTCGCGATTGCACAGGCTGTTGACGAAAGCCACGTAGTCGCGTATGTGCCTCTGAGTCTTGGGCATGTCGGGAACGAAATCCGACTTGATCTTGAAGATTTTCCGGAAGTCCTCGTCGGTGGCGTAAAGGAGCCTGTAGAGATAATAATCGCCGACCATGACGACCTTTAGCTGGATCTTTGTCGGCTCGGGCTTCATTCCCGAGACGGTGAAGAATGGGAACATCCCCGTGCTGGGAATCTCGACGACGCCGCTGATGAGCGAGCGCTTGAGGGTCTTCCATACGTAAGACTCGGTGAGCGCATCGAGAGCGTTGAACACGAGGTACCCGCCGTCGGCCCGCAGGATGGATCCGGCCTTGATCCTCATGTGGTTGGCCTCGGGCTCTCCAGTGCGTGAGAGCGAGGTCTCTATCGTCCCGAACAGGTTGTGGAAGGTCGGCGAGTTCTCGATGATGATCGGAACGCCTTTCGTCTCCGAGTTGTCGACGACGACGTTCACCTGGTACTCGATGAACGGGTCCTCGATCCTCACGGCCGGCAACCCGGGAGCGGGCGAGTACTCGATCGGTCCGCGCCTGAATCGCTCGACGTTGTGGACAACGTTTTCTTTCACCTGTTCTATATATTCGCAGAACTTTTCCGTCTCGTATTTGCCCCTCAGGTTTTCGACAAGGCCGTCGACGACGAAAAGCGCGTAATCGCGGTCCAGCTTCTCGAGCTTTTCCTTGACGCCCTTCTGGAGCTCGGCGGAGGCCTTCATCTTGTCCTGGAGCGTCCTCTCGTATTCGGTGTATTTCTCCTTGAATTTATCGATGTCCACGCCCGTGATTTTGCCTGACTCGACCATGGCGACATACTCATCGACGTTCATCGGCTTGTCGTCGACTATCGGCGCAATGCCCGCCCGGGTGAGCGTATCCATCTTCATCTGGATCAGGCTCATCCCATCCCGCTGCAGCTGATCCTGGAACGGCTTGAAGATGTTCTCTTCCTCGGCCCGCGCCTGTGAGGTGATTTCCTCGCGACTCTCCTGGTAGCTGTCGCTTTCGAACACCTTCGGGATACTCGTTCGCAACGCCGCGACGAGGTCCTCCATACCCTGTTTGAATTTCTTGCCCTCCCCCGCGGGAAGCTCGACTATGCAGGGCATGTCGGGCATCTTGAAGTTGTGGATGTAACACTTGTCGTTGGGCGGCGAGTTGGAGACGTTCAGTTTTTCGAGAATGAACTTGACCGTGGTCATCTTACCCGTGCCGCTCAGGCCCGCGACAAATACATTAAAGCCCGGGCTCGATATGGACAGACCCGTCCGCATCGCCTTGAGCGCCTTTTCCTGGCCGATTATCTCGGTCTTCTCCTCAACGTCGGCGGTGGTCTTAAAATTGAATATGCCGGGATCACACTTCCATCTGAGCTGCTCGGGTTTCAACTCCGAGGCTTTTCTGGCCATCTCCTGATTCTCCCCGTATGTTCAGCGCGACGCATCCGAACGCGCTCGTAGTTCTCCTGCCAATAAAAGATAATATGAACTTTCCAGCCCGACTACGGCCCCATTCTACTGAAAGCCCCTCGTGAGAGTCAAGCGATAATTCCATCGGCACGGTTTTGACCCGGCCGGTGTGTTCTGCTAAAATGACGCCGATGTATCGACAGTTATCGCCACCTGCAGGAAAGGGCGCGACATGGCTGATGTATTCGAACCTGTCACACTGAACCGGATGCGGCTCGAGAACCGTTTCGTCCGGTCCGCAACGTACGAGGGTCTGGCGGATGAGGACGGGAAAGTGACCGATGCGCTGCTCGAGCTTTATGACGAGCTCGCCGGCGGCGATATCGGATTGATCGTCATCGGCTACGCGTACATACAGCCCAACGGCAAGGGCGCTCCCGGCATGATCGGCATCTGGTCGGACGACCACGTCGACGGGCTCGCGCGGCTCGTCGAGGCCGCACACGGACGCGGAGCGAAAATAGTGTCGCAGATCGTTCACTGCGGAAGGCAGACTCTTCCGTTCCTGATCGACGGCGAGCCCGTTGCTCCTTCGCCGGCGCCGTTGCCCGGGTCCGACACGCCGCCGCGCGAACTGACGGCCTCCGAGATCGAGGAAATAATCGAGAACTTCGCAAAGGCCGCCTCGAGAGCAAAAGCGGCCGGCTTCGATGCCGTGCAGATTCATTGCGCGCACGGTTATCTCCTGAACCAGTTCCTCGCAAAGAACACCAACGTGCGCACCGACAGATACGGCGGAGATATCGAGGGCCGCGCGACAGCGCTGTTTGAAGTGTATTCGCGAATCCGCGAGACGGTCGGCGCCGATTATCCCGTGCTCATCAAGATCAACTGCGCCGATTTCGCCGAGGGCGGCCTGCAGCTCGAGGAATCCGTGTGGGTGGCGGGCAGGCTGGCGGAGATGGGCATCGACGCGGTCGAGTTGAGCGGCGGCACATGGGACACGGTCACGGATGATGGCCGGACGATACAAAAGGCAGTCCCCCGCAAGAGGCCCGAGGGATACTTTTTGCCATACATAGGGAAATTCAGGGAGTCGGTCGACGCGCCCATCATCGCGGTCGGCGGCATACGGACGATCGAGCTGTCGCGGAAAATAATCGACGAAGACCAGGCCGACTTCGTTTCGATGTGCAGGCCGTTCATACGGGAGCCGTATCTGTTGAGGCGATGGCGCGAGGGCGACGCCTCCCCCGCCCTGTGCGTGTCGTGCAACCGCTGCCTCGTGCGATGCCCGACCGAAGGACTCCAGTGTTTCAAGAAGGAGACGGGCAGCGAACCGCCCAACCCATAGGATGCCCGGCGTCCCTGCCTGACGGGCAATGCGCCCCGACAGCCGAACTGAAGGAGTAGAGAGAAGAAAGAAGATGCGGGGGCTGAATTTCCGGAAACCGCTACGATCCCGAGGCCGCTCTCTTTTCGATCAGGCCCATGACGTCTTCAGCGAGGAAGGTATCGACCAGAGATGAAGGATACCAGCCGGCCTCGCGCGTGAACCCTCCCATCTCGTAATCCTCGGCGGAAAGTCTCACGCTCATCTTTGTCTCGGCGGGACCGGCGGCCTCGAGCCTTATATCGAGCACGCTCCTGTGACGGAAGAGTATAAAGCCGGTGGCCTTCTCTTTCGCGATGAACCTGCCCGCCTTGTCTATCGTGTCCAGCTCGAGCCTCGCGTCCTCCCTCAAAACCGTGAGCGCCGCCCTGAACGAGTCGTCGAAACCGGCGGACAGCGTCCGGGTCTCCGGCGGCGGATAAACGGGATACTCCGGCGGCGAGGCGCACGAGACGAAGAGCGCGCAGGCAAGCACGACTGCCGCCGTCAACGCCGTCATCTTCCGCACGAGGGCGCGGCCTCGGCGTGAAACCGTGCCGGTCGATATTCGTTTTGCAGCTTTCATGGCTCTAATGATACGAAAGGCGGCGCCGATAGTCAAGCGGTGCATGGTAAGCCCCAAGGCGCGCCGCCAGCTATCCGAAACTCCTCACGAGCGAGCCGATGACGAGGAACCATCCGTCGGCGAGCACGAACAGGATTATCTTGAACGGGAGCGAAATGAATATCGGCGGGAGCATGAGCATGCCCATCGACATGAGCGTGCTGGCGATGACCATGTCGATGATGAGAAACGGGATAAATATCACAAATCCGATCTGGAACGCCGTCTTGAGTTCGCTTATCATAAACGCGGGGATGAGCACGTGCGTCGGCACGTCGTCGGGCCCGCGCGGCGGCTCGATTTTCGACAGGTGGACGAACAGGCCGAGATCTTTCTCGCGGGTCTGCTTGAGCATGAACTCACGGACCGGCCCGATGGCCTGCTCGAACGCCTTGTCGTGCGTCAACTTCTTTTGCAGATAAGGCTGCAGCGCCTGCTGGTTGACCTCGGAATAGGTGGGAGCCATTATGAAGAACGTAAGGAAAAGCGCCAGCCCGATAAGCACCTGATTCGGCGGCATCTGCTGCGTGCCCAGCGCCTGCCTGAGCAGGCCGAGCACGACGATGATGCGCGTGAACGAGGTAACCATCACGAGTATCGCCGGCGCGAGAGACAGCACGGTCAGGATGAAAAGGAGCTGCAGCGTGGTCGAGACCTGCTGCGGCGTTTCGGCCTGACCTATTTCCACACCGATGCGCGGGATGACTATCCCGGGCTCCTGCGCCACTGCGACGCCCGCAACGACCAGCGCGAAGGCCGCCGCCAGGAGCGCGACGCGCCGCAGCCTTTTATTCTTCTTCGCCATGCCTTTTCCGGGCGAGCCCCTTGAGGCGCCCTATCTGCTCGTTCAGTGTCCTTAACTGGTCGTCGAACGGCGAGTCTTCCCTTCCGAGTGTCTTTTGAAACCTGGTCATGGACCTGTCGAAGAAGCGCGAAAAGGCGGGGCCCGAAATCTGCGCGCTCGCGCTTCGGAGATCGTTTTCGATCCGTTCTATGTCGCCCTCATCTTTTATCGATGTCAGCAGCGAGACGCCGCCGGCGTTCGAGCCGACCACGAGCAGTTCGTCTGCAAGCCTCAAGAAGTAGACGACGACTTTCGGGGAAAGGTAAATGCGCCCGACGACGCGGACCGCGCCTCCGGACGCCGCCCCGGTCGCGCCTCCGGTGAACTTTCTGATGAGCCACAGCGTCGCATACATGAGGCCTATTACGATGGCAAGGGAGAATGCGGCCCTGAGGATCGCGCCGAACAGGCCGCCCGCGCCCAGCGGCTGGGGCTCGGAATAAGGCAGGTAGCCGGCGCCCCCGCCCTCGGCGTCCTGTGAGGTCGGGGCCTTCGGAGAGGCGCCCCCGTTCTGTCCGACCGCCGGGAGTGATAGACAAAGGAGCAGAAAGAAGCAGAGAACCAAAACCGTCGCGATGGGCTTTCTCATTCTTCCTCCAGTCCCTCCGTTTCTGGTTTCCGGGGTTCAACCCTCTCTGCATCCTCGAATTGTTCCGTATCATGGAGCGGAGACGTTATTTCGAGGACTCGTATGCGCATCTTTTCGTGAATGACGAGGACTTCGCCCTTCCCGAGCTTCTGGTTTTCGACGTAGATGTCGATGGGCTCTCCCGAGAGCTTTTCGAGCTGTATGATGGAATCGGCCTCGAGCGTGATCACCTCGCCGAGCGGCATGGTGGCCTCGCCGAGCACCATGTTGAGTCTGAGGGAGACGTCTCCTAAGAAGGAGAGATCTTCCACCGGTTCCGGCTCGTCGGCTTCTGCGCCGTGCACGCGCGGCCTCGTGCGCTTCGAGGCGTCGATAATCTCGACGTCGTCGGGAAGCTGTTTGCCGGTCGCCCCGTTTTCGTAGTCTGCAGCGTCGGTCACTGGATTACAAACTCCTCGAAATACACGTTGGAGATGCGCCCGCTTACGATCATACCGTTGACCCTGTTCAGAATTTCGCGCCTGAGTTTTTCCCGGTCTTCGATGGTCTGCAGTTGCGAAATCGATTTGGAAGCGAGAATGTTGTTGACCTGGTTCTTTATCTGCGG
>CBDUSG010000178.1:0-6536 GCA_965369575.1 uncultured bacterium
ATTTTCAGGAATCGACGCCGAGTAAACCTGAAGTCCGACATATGCTACCTCCTTGCGGGAACCCGGCCGCGAACGCTCCTCACGGCCCGACCCTATGGTTTCAACGCTATCTTAATTACGTTGTCCAGTCTCTTTTCGAACATCTCGTACGCTTCCACGCCCTCGTCGAGCGGCATTCTGTGAGTAATGAGCGGCCTGGTGTCGAGCAGGCCCGCCGCGATGGCCCTGAGCAGCCTGTCCATATGAACGACGTTGACGAGACCCATCGTCACTCCGATGTTCTTCATGCACAGCTGCGGCATAGGGAGTTCATGCGCATCCTCGAAGATGCCGACGATGGATACGTTCCCGCCAGGGCGTACAGCCTGAAAGGCGGCGTCGAACGTCGCCTTTATGCCTACCGCCTCGATCGTGACGTCGGCGCCGCTGCGATTCCTGAACTCGGCGAGGGCGTCCTCGGGCGCGCCGCCGGTGAGTTCCCTGATCTCGTGCACTGCGTCGACCGCCGTCGGATCGATCGTGTGCGTTGCTCCCACCTTCCTGGCCGTCTCGCGACGGTTCTTGATCGGGTCGACGACGATGATCTTTGACGGACTGAAAAGTTTCGCGCATGCCGTTGCGCACAGGCCGACCGGGCCGGCCCCGAATACCGCGACTACGTCGCCCGGAGCGGTTTTGCCGTTGATGACTCCGAAGTATCCGGTCGAGAGTATGTCGCCTACCAGCAGCGCCTGCTCGTCGGTCAGGCCCCCGGGAATCTTGTGCATCCCGAACTGCGCGTACGGCACGCGAATGTATTCGGTCTGCGATCCGGCGAGGTCGCCCAGCATCGGGCCGCAGCCGAAGATGCCGCCGTTGACGCACTTTGCCGCCAGCCCCCTGCGGCACATCTCACACTTGCCGCACTGAGGCGTGCAGGTGACGGCTACGCGGTCGCCGACCTCGAAGCCTTCGACGCGGTCGCCGAGCTCCTCGATGACACCGACGAACTCGTGCCCCAGCACGAAGCCCGGCATCATGGGGGCCGCGCCGTGAATCACGTGGATATCGCTTCCGCATATCGTCGTCAGCGTCACCCTGATAATCGCGTCGCCGGAGTCCTGGAGAACCGGCTTGTCGGCGTCGGCAAGCTTAACCTTGCCGATTTCCTCGAATACGATCGCTTTCATCGATCAATCTCCGGTGGGGTCGCCATCGCAACGGCGTTCCAGGGGCAGCCTTGGATTCGGGCGCCCATCGGGCCGCGCGAGACGCAGCCGCCGCATCCGATGCATTTTTCGGGATTCACTCTCATGCGTTTGAAGTGGAAGCTGTCCTCGTCATCTATGTATTCCAGCGCTCCGTCGGTCGGGCAAAACATCCTGCACACGGGCGTGCCGGCGCATCCCGTGCAGCATTCGTCTATGACGGCGACCATGCGCTTTTTTGCCATGCCGGCGTCTCACCTCCGCGGCGCGTGTCATGCCAGGCGGATAAATGCCTGCTGCTTCTCGAATTCCTGAATGTCGTAAACCACGCTCGTGTCGACAACCAGGTTGTCCCTTGCATTGGTGAATATCTTCAATCGGTCGAGCGGCCTCGGCGCGGGACCGGCGAAGTTGACCCCATTCGAGTGAAACTGGCTCCCATGACAAGGGCACTTGAATATCCTCAAGCCGGGAAACCAGTTTATGGTGCAGCCAAGATGGGTGCACCTTGCAAAAAGCGAATAGATGCGCCCGCTCTCGCGTATCACGAAGAACCGGTGCCCTTTCTTCCACTTGGACTCGACGTGGATAACGCCATATGCGTCGGGATCGGCCCCTGTCGCGAAATCATCCAGCGTTCCTATTTCGTACGTGCTCGGCGGATGGAAGACCACCGACGGCGAGAAAAAACGGACGGTCTCGACGGCCCCGGCTCCGCTGATTGCAAAGAGCGATCCCCAGCCGATTATCGAGAGACTCTTTTCCAGGAACTCGCGCCTTGCTGTCGGCGCTGGCAGCGACGCTCCGGTCGCTCCTCCTGTTGCCGCATTCGAATTCGCCATATTCTATTTCGCCGATCATTCGGCCCGGCCCGGCGCCGCCGCTATTCGCGAACGGGCTCTCGACTGAACTGCAGTATGAGCCTTTTGCGCAGTATTCCGATCAGCGTGTTCAGCAGGGTTATGCCGGTCTCCGCCATTTCGGTCATGTCATCAAATGACATCTTGCCCGTGACGGCTTTCGAAAAGGTCATCACTTCCTGCCGCGCGAGGACCTCGATCATGTCCTTATACATCAATATGTGGTTCGAGTTGAATCCCGCCTCATCCGTGTAGCCCGCGTCGCGCAATTTTGCGAGGATCTCCACGATCTTCACGCAGTCCTCGTCGAAGCGGCCGCCGTCTCCGCGCGAGATTATGTCCATGGCCTCCAGTTCATGCAGGAACTCGACGGTCACGCCCGTGCGCTCGCTTAGTTCGTCGATGTCAGGCGGCTGGAACTCCGGAAGGGACGAGATGTTCTCGAACAGCTTACCCTCGAGTTCGAGGAGCGTCTTGATCTCCTCGGTTTCCATCGAGCTTTCGCTCTGCTCGAGCATCTGCCTGATGATGCTCAAAGGCAGGTACCTCTTTTCCTGCAGTTCCCTGATCAGCTTTATTCGTCCTACAGAGCTGGCGTCGTAGTAGGCCATGTTGCGGTGCGTCTTGAGGGGTTTTGGAAGGAGGCCTTCGCCGATGTAGTATCGGATCGTGCCGGGCGGCACGCCGGTCAGATTCGACAGCTCCCTCATCTTAAGGAGCCTGCCGTTGGCCGCCGACGGACGTTTTACCTGGGAAACGTTCATTGTTGACATTTGCATCGTAAAAAACCGGGCCGACGCAGAAAGTTAAAAGTAAACAGTCCAACTACCTACCTTGCCCATAAGTTACCACACAGCAGTCGATTCTGTCAAGTGATTATTCTGAACCTTTCATGACTGGACCCTCATAACTCGCCTGATATCATGGATTTAATGAGTTTAATTTTTTTTCTGAATCTTATTCATTTTAGCGGCTGAAATGGCCGCGCCGGAGGGGTGCTCCGCAGGCAGTCGTTTTGTGGGAACAAGTAAGCTACTCGTGCAGTCGCGTGGAGCCTGTCGCAATCGGCAGATTGCAGCCCGAATTCAGAGAATGGAGTAGGGGAGAGGGGAGAGGGGAGAGGATGTATGCGGGATTCAGAACGAGAGCTGTTTGAGCACCGGGGGCAGCCGCTGCAGGTCGAGCATCATCTCGGCAACGGTCTGGTATCTGTCGGCGGGCTGGTTCTGCAGCGCTTTGAGCGTGATCGCATCGTATTCACGGGGAACTTTTTCATTAATGTGTGAAGGCGGCATGGGATTCACCTTTTTGCTGACGACCATTTTCGTATATTGCTTCTTGTCCTGCGAATTGTAGGGCAGCTGCCCGGTCAGCAGCTCGTAGATGACCTGCCCGAGCGAATAGATGTCGGTCCGAACGTCGAGATTCTTTCCCCGCATCTGCTCGGGTGACATGTAACGCAGCGTTCCCGCCTTTGATTTTACGCTTCGGAGTCCCCAGAAGTCCTCGCGCACACTGAGGCCGAAGTCGGCAACCTTGATGCGTGCATCTTTCGAAAGCAGGATATTCTCCGGCTTGATGTCCCTGTGTACGATCGAGTGGAAGCGGCCGTCCTCAAACTTGTGGTTGTGGATGTAGTGAAGACCGGCGCATATCTGCAGTATCAGATTCGTCGCATCCCCCAGTTTCAGGTTGCGGCTCTCCATGTACTGGCGCAGGTTCCCGCCGCTCATATATTCCATTATCAGATAGCCGACACCGTTTTCCCGGTGCAGCCCGTAGATGTCTATGACATTGTGATGCTTGAGCTTCTGCGCGATCTTCACCTCACGATCGAGGTATTGCGAGCGCTTCCGATCTTTCAGGAATTCTTCCGGAAGGACTTTGATGGCGATGCGGCGGTCCGTGTTGGCTTGCTTGGCGAGAAACACTCTCCCCATCCCCCCGCGGGCTATCGGGGCGACTATTTCGAAGGGGCCGACCCTCTCTGATATGGCCATCTTGAGACCCTCGATTATGCCATCCGCGCCTCCAACGGCGGCGCTTCCGACAATTCCGATTTCGATTCGAACAGGTGCCCGGCAATCTCGCGGATGCACTCGGCCGCCTCACATTCGGGCGCCAAAATGGTAAACGGCACCATTTTCCTCGCGGAAACCCTTACCGCCGGATCATCCACGACCTCGCCCAGGCAGCGAGCTTCGATGGACAGATACTCCCCGATTATCGACTTCAGCTTGTCCCCCAACCGGCCGTTGCCCCGGGAAGCGGTCCTGTTCATGATGATATCAGGCATAAAGGCGGAAAGTACCGATTTCGGCTTCAGCCAGCATTCCGGATTAACCGTAGTCAGCTCGCTCAGCGATTCGGTGATGCCCGCAATGCCTCCTTCCGCGCCGGGATTCATGCCGTGCCTAAGAACTTCCTTTGCGAGCGAGTTCTGCTTAAACTCCCTGCCGAACCTTCTGTAGGCGACGTTCTTCACGAATCCGTAGCTGTTGATTATGGACGCGGGCTCGGGCGCGCTCACGACAATGCCGCCGTCGGTCATCGAGAAAAAATCCATCACATCATAGGAACTCCCGGCCCCGATGTCGATTACGAGCAGGTCGGCCTTCAGTGAGAAGAGACTCTTGATGATCTTGATCTTCTGCGCGAATTTGAGGTTGGCCTGGCTCGGGGCGTTGCCGGCGCAACTGATGAATCTGACACCCTCGAACTCGGTCTCGAGGACGATCTGCTCGATCTTCTCCGCCCGGCGGGACAGGAAATCGCTGATCACCCACTCCGGCGCCTGGCTTCCCCGATAGGTATGGAGGTTGGCTCCGCCCAGATCGGCGTCGACCAGTATGACGTCGAGGCCCCGCCTGCCTGCCTCGATGGCTAAGGCGGAGGCGATGATGCTCTTGCCCACGCCTCCCTTGCAACCGGCGACGGTGATGATTCTGGGTGAAACCTCGGAGCGGCTATTCCCCCCCATAAGGCAATTTCCCCCGAGATGATGCGGACTATCCCTTCTTGCGTCCTATGAAGATGAACTTCTCGATCTCTTCCACGTCGAGCTTCTCAAAGATGATGCTTTCGTCATCATCGTCCTCGATATCGGTCCCGAATTCGCTTGGTTCCCCGTTGGCGCCGGCAACCGCCGGTCCTTTCCCGGCAATAGGCGGCTCCGCCACGGGCGAATCGGTTGCCGACTCGCTCGGATCAGAGCCGGGCTGCCCGACAATATCCTGAGAGAGCCCTTTGCGCGACACGAGAGCTTCGCCGTTGCCGCCCGCACCGGTTTCGGGCACGACCGGCTCGGCCGTCGCCTCGACTCGATCCTCGTCGGCCGTCACCAGTTCTCCCTCGACGACACCGCTGTTGTCCCCCAGCACGGCCGGCTCGAGCCCGTCCACTTCCGCGGGTTCGTCGGCCTCCTCGGCTTCGGAGCCGAGCATAAACTCTCCCACGGGGACATCTTCTCCTTCAGGTTCTGTTTCAAGCTCGGCAGGCTCCTCCTCCCGCTCATCCGCCGAATCGGGTGTCTCAGTTTCAGGCTTCTCGGCACGAGCCGGTTCCGGCTCTTCGCTCTCCGCCTCGAACACTAATTCCGGATCGGCCGGCTCGAATGAATCTATCGCATTTTCGAGATCCTCATCGAGACCCGCCTCGCCGATGGCGGATGCGAGCGCATCTTCATCAACTACGGACTCGGGTTCGGACGTGACGGATTCGTGTGAATCGGCGTCCTCGAACTCGGATCCAATGTTTGTCTCGCCACTTGGCGGCCCATGGGGCTCATCCGGAACTTCATAGGGCCCTGGCTTGCAGGAACTGGGACCGAATTCTTCGGTCATTTTCTTGGCGTCCGGAATCTTTACCTCGCGCATGAAGCGGAACTCATCGGCCAGATCGTCCGGCATGAGCGTGGGAGCCATCCGCTGCAGGTCGAGCATCATTTCGGCGATGGTCTGGTAACGCTCTGATGCTTTTTTCTGGAGGGCCCTCATGGCAATCTCATCAAACTGCCGTGGGACTTTCTCGTTAAGGAAGGACGGCGGCGCGGGTTTTATTTTCTTTGTCACCGCCATCTTCATGTACATTTCCTTGCTCTGCGCCTTGTAAGGAAGCTGACCCGTCAAGAGTTCATATACGACCAGGCCGAGCGAATATATGTCGGTCCTTACGTCGAGAGGTTTACCCCTGATCTGTTCGGGGGACATATAAAGGGGTGTGCCCGCGCGGGACATTGATTTGCGCAGCGCCCGGGACTCGCCGGAAAGGCTGAGCCCGAAATCGGCGACTTTAATGCGCCCGTTTTTCGACAGCAGAATATTCGCCGGTTTTATGTCCCTGTGGATGATGCTGTGGAAGCGGCCGTCTTCGAGTTTGTGATTGTGTATGTAATGCAGCCCCTCGCATATCTTCAGGATCACCTCCAGCGTATCGGACATGCTCAGGTCGCGCGCCTTGATATGTTTGCGCAGGTTGCCGCCATCGAGAT
>CBDUSG010000179.1:0-6501 GCA_965369575.1 uncultured bacterium
GACTAGGTTCAACCGTGGGGCCTTATGCACAAGCGCGGGGCAGGCCCCGAGACGGTCGCCGCCCTATGCATACCTGCAAATTGTTCCCGCCGCCGAATTTTTTTCTCCGAACGACCGCTTCCCGGGCGATATATCTCGAGCTTCTTATTTCCCCACGAAGTTGAACTCGCGACTGCCGCGGCCGGCTCCTGCGGAGAGTCGCTCGCGCTCATCAGCCGGCATTTCATTGCCATAGCCGGGAGGGGGATTTTAATGAGACAGGGCAAAATCATGGGATCTGGTCGGGGACGCTGGTCATGCCTGATTCTGTGTCTCACGGTTGTTTTTCTTCTGCTCTGCTCGACATCGCCCGCCTTCCCCCTGCGATCACTTCAGCCCGGCAGCCCGGTCCCCGATTTCGATCTTCCACGGCTCGGCGGTGGGCAGTCGAACGTTCTCGGCGCCAAGAGGCAGGTCGCTGTGATCGTATTCTGGAGCACCGACACCGAGAGCAAACAAGAACGGGCATTGCAACTGCTGCGAACACTGCAGGCCGCCGGTGAGCGCTATGCCTCGCACGGGGTATCCGTGCGCTCGGTAAACGTGGACAGGAACAATCGCGAGTCGCTCAAGCAATTGATCGAGCAAGAGGGTATCACCTTGCCGGTGCTGCTCGATGAAAATGAGGAAGTTTATGGCGCATACGGCATCTTCATTCTGCCTACCGTGGCAATCGTCGACAGAGACGGGACCCTGAGCACGGCGATGGGCTATTCCCACAACATCGGAGAAAGCATTATCGGCGAGATCGAAATACTGCTCGGCCTCAAGACGAGGGAGCAGCTTGAGAATGAGCTGAGTCCGGAGGAAACCGTCGAAGCCCCGGACAACGTCAAGAAAGCGGCGAGACGAGTGAGCCTCGGGCGGTCGCTTGCGGAAAACAGGCTGTTGTCTATGGCGCAGAGCGAGTTCGAGCAGGCTGTCGAACTCGATCCGCACAATGTCGAGGCCCATGCCGAGCTGGGAAGCCTGTATGTTCGGCAAAAAGATTATGACAAGGCGTTGGAGGAGCTCGGCAAGGCCGTCGAGCTTGATCCCGAATCCGTGGCCGCCCACGTTTCGCTCGGCGTGCTGCATCGCAGAAAAGGCGAGTCCGAAAAGGCGATCGCCGAGCTCGAGAGAGTGTTGGAGCTGGAACCGGCCCACGCGGCGGCCTCATATGAGTTGGGAAGAGTATTGGAAGATATGGGCAAGGACGAGCAGGCTCTGGAGCGCTACAGGCAGGCGCTGAGCACAATCTTCAAGGACGAACTCGTCGCCCGATAGCATTGCCCGGCGGTCACGGATGGCTCGACACAAGGAGAAAAACCTTCCGTGCAGCCGTCTGAAACTTGCCGCAGAGTCCGCCATCGCGTTTTTCAATCCGTCGCCAATGCGCATCCGGGCTTTTCTCGTTTGCGGCGCAGTGGCCTCTCGATCCTCGCTCAGAGGCCGTCGCGGCCCGCATATCTCCCGACATTTTCCTCTGTGGAAAGAGTCCATGGGGAGTTGTTTTGTGGCGTTTCGGCGTCATAACGACCGAAAATATGCGCGACACCCGATCACCCGGGGAGGCCGGTGGGGGATTTGCCCCAAGAGAAATGTCGAATGCCCCATGCCGGCCCTCGGCATCTGTGCCGGTTGTCTTTTCGGAATCTCGGAAGTCATATCTAAAGCAAAGAGACAAAGCGAGTTAGGAAGGAGGAGGCGGTTTGTTTGCCGATTATTTCCGCCGGGCCTCGCCGCGGCATATTTCTTGCTTAAATTTCTGTTGAACAGGTGTATAAACTATCGGCCCGTCTCTGGTCTGAAAAGGAATTGAGGAGGCGTTCCGTATCGGCGAGGCTGGCATTCCACCGCCGAACGCGGTTTTTCACGCGATGCAGGAGGCTGGCTCTCACTGGACTATTCGTGTATTATCTCAATACCGTTGCCGCCAAGTCGGTTCGAGTAGTAGAATCTTCGATGGCCTGCCCTGTCTCCGCCGGGCGAGGTCATCCGTGGCCACGGCAGGAGGCGCCAAGAGCAGGAGGCTGTGCATGGGCTCGTTCGAAACAACTAGCAAGATGAAAGAGCGCCGAAGCGGCGTGTCGAGATTGGTTGCGCCGATACTTTTCGCCGCCCTGACGGCGTCCTTGACCGTGGTGACCGGATGCGCGGCTGCTCCGGGAGCCGGCCTCGAGCGAGACGGCACAGAAAAGGCGATAGTTGCGGAAAAGGATTTTGCGGGATCCGCGGCATGCGCGGCGTGCCACGAGGAAACACATAGTATGTGGACGCGGACGCTGCATGCGCGCATGATGCAGGATCCGAAGAAGTTTCCCGACGCGATACTCGGCGACATGACGCAGAGCCTGCCGTTTAAGGAAGAAGACATAGTATATGCGCTCGGCAACCATTGGACCCAGAGGTACATGACCGAGATCGAAGGGGAATACTACGTGCTTCCCCGAATGTGGTCCATCCAGAGCCGCGAGTGGCTGCCCTATAGCATCTTTTCGTGGAAGAAGAAACCGTGGCGGGTCTTCTGCGCCGGCTGTCACACGACGGGCTATGACTACAGAACCGGCTCTTTCGCCGAGATTTCGATCGGATGCGAGGCGTGCCACGGACCGGGGTCGCTGCACGTGGAAGACCCTTCAGCGCCCGGCGCGATCGTGAATCCGGCCAAGCTCAGCAAGGAGCGGGCGCTTATGGTGTGCGAATCGTGCCACGTGAGGGGCCGCCCCAGCGCCGCCCCGGAATACTGTTTTCCTCTCGATTATCTGCCCGGAGACGACCTGTCGGCAAACTATACCCCCCTCGACACAGCCGAGAGCGAAAACGTGGCTCGCGCGCTGCACAGGATCTATGATGAATGGAAAGAGAAGATCAGCCAGCCGGAGGGGACATCCTGCGAGTTATGTCAGAATTTCAGGGCGCCGAATCAGAAAACGGAAAAGACCCATGACTCTTCAGACGAGCCTACGCTCATCTGTCATACCTGTCATGCGATGGCGGCGAAGAGGGAGAAGCATTCGCATCATCCGCCGGAGGTCGAATGCACGGACTGTCACATCCCGAGCTTTTCCAAATCCAGCGAGGCGCAGGACATCCATTCGCACAGGTTCCAGTTCATTACCCCGTCAAAGTACCTGGCGTACGAGTCGTGCTATGAAACTACGGTTGAGGAATCGTGTTCCGCCTGCCACAACGACAAGTCCATCAACTGGGCGCTCAAAGTGATAGGCAAGTGGCATAAAGCACCTTATAAGAAGTATTATAAGGTCGGAGACTGAGTGTCGTGTCAACCGCATATTGTTGGTTTCAGCGAGCCGAGAAGCGGTTAGCTGCAAGGCGCATGAGCGAAGGACTAGCCATAGCTATTTCGAGCGAATGCAACACGGCAGATGACCGCTTATCGACTCGCCCGAAGGGACTCCGAGACCGGACAATATACGGTTGACACGACACTGGGGGGGGGAGAGATTATGGATGTGATCAGGAAGACGTCTTTTGTTCTATTGGCGCTGGTGTTGTTTTTTCCGGCTTTCGCGGATCGCGCCGATGCCGAGTTAAAGTATGTCGGAGTGAAAGTGGGAGAGCCGGCGCCCGATTTCTCACTCACGACCCTCGGCGGCGAGACGATCAAACTGTCTTCATTCGAAGGCAATAAGATCGTTCTGATCGATTTCTGGGCCACGTGGTGCAATATTTGCAAGAAGGAACTCCCGAAAATCAACAGGGATTACAAGAAATACAGGAAAAAAGGTTTCGAGGTGCTGTCGATCGTACTTAACGACACCGACCCGGAGCGAATCGTTAGGCTGAAAAGGGAAAAGAAACTCAAATTTCCCATTCTCATAGACTCCGAGGAACAGGTGTCCTCATTATACGGCATCGAGGGGCCGATACCGGTGCTGGTCGTCATAGACGGCAACGGGATCGTCCGGTTCACACATTTTGGGGGTTTTCCGTCGGGCGAAAATGAGATACCATACGTCGTAGAGGCGCTGCTGTCGGAGCTTCACGCGGAGGCGCCCGAAAAGCAATAGCGTCGGTCATCAAGCATAAAAGGCCCCATCGCACTTGAAACTCGGGCGCAGGCGCCGGTCTCCGGGCTCCTGCATCGGTCCAATGAAAGTATTTCGACCCGTCCTTCATCGAGAGAGGCCCGTTCACAATATTTACAGAGGGGGGAGGAAGAGCGTTTACCGGTATTCCGGGGCGCACGCGGCTTTTTCAAGTCCCGGAAACCCGGCACAGCGGCCGGAAGCCGACTTTGACGAGGAAGCGAAATGAGATCGAGCCGGGATGCGCTCGGCCGAGGCGATAAATAATGTCGAGCGTTTTCAGAGCTTTCACAGGTTACCGCACCAAGACGACAGTCTTTCTTGCCATATTTGTTTTCGCCGGGCTTTCCCGTCCGGCCCCGGCTGTGGATGTGTCGGAGTACGTGAAGTCGACAGGCTGCGAGAGCTGTCATCCTGAGATATACAGACAATGGAAAATGACCTCGCACGCAAGGATGCTGCGCGATGCCAAGAAGAATCCCTCCGCGATTTTGGCGGACAAGTTCTCGGATGAGATTCCCTTTGCAAAGGACGACATCGAGTTTGTTCTTGGCTCTCACTGGATCCAGAAGTACCTGACCAAGATAGGAGGCGAATTTTACATCCTGCCGAAATTCTGGAATATTGTCGACAAAGACTGGGAGCCTTACAGCATCTGGAACTGGCGCACCCGGCCGTACAGCCGTCATTGCAACTGGTGCCACAGCGTCGGGTACAGCACGGAGACAAAAACATTTGTGGAAGAAAGCATCGGATGCGAGGCATGCCACGGGCCCGGCAAAAAACACGTCGAGTCCGGCGCGGCAAAAGACATCATCAATCCGATGAAATTGCCCGAGGAGCGGGCGGACATGATCTGCGAATCATGTCATACCGACGGCAAAGACCGCCATACAAAGACCCATCCTTTCCCGGATGGATTCAGACCGGGCGAGGACTTGCGCGAGTATTTCACCGATTTCTTCATGCCCAAGCCGGGCTCCAAGGGCTGGTACAAAGGGGAGGCCGATTACCTCGAACGACACAGGATGTTCCTGTTTTGGCAGACGAATTTCTATTCCACCACGAGGTCGTGCGAAGTCTGCGAGTTCGAAAGGGGAAGCAGCAGGGAAGTCGAAAAAAGGAATATGAGCCGGAGCGAATACTGCGGCACGTGCCACACGAACTACTTCGCTGAATTCGAGGCCCACGCAGACCACTCACAGAACGACGTCGAGTGCATCGATTGCCACGTGCCCAATCTGGATGCGACGGGCAGGCGCTACAGCATTCACGATCACAAATTCGATTTCAGCGGGCCGGAATTGCCGTGCGCCGAGTGTCACGGCGGCGAAGTTCCCGATACCGACGGAGAGCCGCCTCACGATTTCAAGTTCGAGCGCGTGAAGATAGAGGAAAACCTCACGTTGGAACAAGCCTGCCGACGGTGCCATGCCGAGTCGGAAGGCTTGCCGGCCCAGGGAGCGGCAGACGAGATCGGCCACCAGTCCGCCGACGGTTCCGGATAGGGAGTGAAGCTTTCAGGCGGACATTTTAGACCTGGCGGCGCGCGCAGAGGAAGCCGCGCGGCCCTTGAACCCGGGAGCTTGAAAGACTCTTGAAGGTATACGGTCGGCACGAACTGTTTGATCCGCAAAGGAAGCGGCGGCGCTTCATGCGCTCATTCCGTGGGGGAGGCCTCGCCGCGGCGGTGACGCTGTCGATCATGCTTCTGGGGACTCCGCGCTCGGCCGCGGGCGGTCCGGCCAAATTTTCGATACTTGCGCCGGCGACCTTCACTTCCACCAGCAGCGAGCAAATCTTCGTGATCGCCTCCGCCACCGATGAGATTCAGGGCGTCGCGCTCAGCGTGAACGGCGGCCCTTCGATTGAGCCGCTGAAAGTGGATAAAGGCGCTTATCATTTCAGGGCCAGGCTGGCCTTGGGCCTGAACCTGCTGGAGCTCAAGGGCTCGACGGGAGACGCGACGATTGCCGAATCGATCGGCGTGTTCAGGACCTCGAAAGTAGGAATGCGCATCAGGTCGCCGTTTCCCAAATATTTGTTTCACACCGAACAGGCAGAGGCCGCCTGTAGCGGGTGCCACGACACCGGCGGCTCGGAGGCCGCCTCGAACGATCTGACGACGATGAATTCGCTCTGTCTCAAATGCCATAATTCATTGGTCTCCGAGAAACATGTCCACGGCCCCATAGCCGTCGGCACCTGCGCGATATGCCACAGTTTCACCAGCGAGCCGAACAGGTATCAACTGAACCAGGACAGTTTCGATCTGTGCCTGCTTTGCCATACGAAAAAGGCCCAGGGACTGAAAGAGAAGACTCACACGCACGGGCCGCTCGGCGCGGGCCTTTGCGACATATGTCATGACCCGCACAGCTCACCCAACCACTCGCAGCTGCGCCAGCCCGGCGGCGAAATATGCCTCGTC
>CBDUSG010000180.1:0-6491 GCA_965369575.1 uncultured bacterium
TGAACGCAGTTCGCAACCCGAGGCGCGGCAACTCCGCCGCGGCGGCCCGCATCGGAATAGCGCTCGGTGATTTTGCCCGCATTGTTGACGGGAGGCATCGCAGGATTGCCCGTCAAAATCTGCGGATGGCCTTCGGCGAGACTAAATCCGAAGAGGAAATCGAACAGATAGTAAAAGACGTTTTTCGCAATATCGGGCAAACTGCAGCCGAGTTTTTTCAGATTCCGACACTCACAGACGAAAAAGCGCTGAAAGCCATATCGCCCGAACACAGGGATAGGCTTGATGAGTGTCTCGAGCGGGGCAAAGGCGTGGTCCTGTTGGCGTCTCACTTCGGAAATTGGGAACTCATGGCCGCGGCGGGAGCCGTAGTCGGATATAAAATATCGGCGGTCGCGCGACCGCTCGACGATCAGGATATTGAAGAGATCATCCGCGAAATCAGGGAATCCTCGGGGCTGAAGATAATCGCGCGTCGCACGTCGGCGCTCGCCGCCTACAGGAAGCTGAGACGCAACGAGATAGTTGGAATCCTTGCCGACCAGAACACGCGCAAACAGAATGTGTTCGTCGATTTCTTCGGCCTGAAAGCGGCGACTACACCCGGGCCGGCCATGCTTGCGCTGAGGACCGGGGCCGCTATCGTGCCGATGTTCCTGCTCAGGGAGGCCCCCGGCCAACACAGACTGATCATCGAGGACCCGATCGAAGTCGTCCGGACGGGCGACGATGAGGCCGACATTGTGGCCACAACCCAGAAATGCGCGGACATCCTCGAAAAATACATCAGAGAATACCCGTCGCAATGGTTCTGGGTGCATCGCCGATGGCGAACCCGCCCGCCTGGAGAGCCGGCGATTTATGAAGACAGGAAAGGGAAAAGGGCGCATGTCAAAGGGTAGGAAAATTCCTCCGGCGGACCTCGGAAAGGTCAGGACTCACAGCCTGAGGAACAGGAAGACAAAGGTCTCGCTGAAGCAGTTCGCTTCCTTGCCCGAGCCCGACGCGACCTTTGCCGAATTCTTATCCTCGCTTCCCGATATCCTCGCCGCAAAAAATCTGCAAAAATTAATCGAGGGAATAGTCTCCGCGAGAAAAAAAGGACGGCCGGTCGTGGCGGCACTCGGCGCGCATGTGGTCAAGTGCGGCTTGGGGCCGGTGGTCGCGGACCTGATGCAAAGGGGATTCGTCACAGCCGTTGCGATGCACGGCGCCACGGCCATCCACGACTACGAGGTCTCACTCGTCGGTCAAACCTCCGAGGACGTAGACACTGCCCTCAAGGACGGCTCATTCGGCATGGCCCGCGAGACCCCTAAGGCTTTCGCCCGCGCGGCCGATTCTGCGGCAAAAAGCAAAAACGGGCTCGGGCACTCGCTCGGCAGGCTCATTCTTGACGAGGGAAACCGGTACTCACAGTACAGCATCCTCGCCGCCGCGGCGAAACTGAAGCTGCCGGCGGCCGTGATGCTCGCGCTCGGCACCGACACGATCAGTATGCATCCCGACTTCGCTCCCGGCAAACTGGCGGCTGCGAGCCATGTCGATTTCCGCAGGCTCGTCTCGATAGCGGCTGACCTCGAGGGCGGCGTGTGGATGAACGTCGGGTCGGCGGTGATCCTGCCCGAGGTTTTCCTCAAGGCGCTGAGCGCGGCACGCAACATCAAGAAGGGCTCTCCAAAGAAATTCATAACGGCCAATCTCGACATGAACCAGCATTACCGTCCAAACACCAATGTCGTGGGAAGACCCACGAAGCGAGGCTATTCCATAACGGGCCATCACGAGATCATGCTGCCGCTTCTGCGGATGGGGATCATCAGCGCGTCGACGGAGAGACGACAATGAGAGGAGCGCTTCTTTCCCGGCTCAATTCAATCGAAAATCCGACAATCCTTGTAGTCGGCGACCTGATGCTCGACCTGTATGTATGGGGCGACGTCCGGAGGATTTCGCCCGAGGCGCCGATTCAGGTGCTGAGAGTCGAATCCGAAGAAGCCCGCCCCGGCGGAGCGGGCAACGTCGCGGCCAATCTGGCGGCCCTCGGCGCAGACGTATACTGCTGCGGACTGGTCGGCGACGACGCCCACGGTCAAACCCTTCGCCGAAAGCTGAAGGAATTCAAAGTCGACCTGTCCGGCATCATCGAGGACAGGGCGCGTCCGACGACGGTCAAAACGCGAATGATCGCCCACGGCCAACAGCTTTTGCGAGTGGACAAGGAAACCGCCCGTCCCATCGACGAGACGCTTCAATCGGAAATAATCGAGCGCATCACAGGCTTTTTGCCCTCGTGCGACGCAGTCCTTCTCTCCGACTACGGCAAGGGCGCTCTTCCCGACGAGACTATCGCCGCCGTCATCGCCGCCTGCAAGGAAAAGCGCACGCCGGTGCTGGTGGACCCGGCGCGGCGACGCAATTTCAGAGTATATGCCGGATGCACGGTGCTCAAGCCGAACCGGGCCGAGGCCGCCGAGGCGTCGGGCATCGATATCGTGGACGTGGATTCCATGGAGGCCGCCGCCGGCAAGCTCCAGCGCATGACCAGGGCCAGGCATGTGGTCATCACGCAGGGCGGCGACGGCATGACCGTCTTCGGCAAAAGCGCCGCGCCCATCCACGTGGCCGGCCTGAGTCGTCCCGTGTACGACATCACGGGCGCGGGAGACACGGTCCTCAGCCTCATGGGATACGTCCTCGCCGGTGGAGGAACCATAAAGGAGGCAGCCGAAATCGCAAACCTCGCCGGCGGGTTGGCGGTCGGCAGGATCGGCGCCGTGCCGGTGACGAAGGCGGAGATAATCCAGGATCTGCTCGGCTTTCATCAGATCGCCTCGCACAAATTGAAGACTTTCGACGAGATCGTCCAGGCCTGCGCCGAGCATCGGCGCCGAAAGCAGAAGATCGTGTTTACCAACGGTTGTTTCGACCTGCTCCACGTAGGCCACATAAAGCTGTTCCAGTTCGCCGCAGACAAAGGGGACATTCTTATCGTCGGCCTGAATTCGGACGATTCGGTAAGGCAGCTCAAAGGGCCCGAAAGGCCCGTGCTCAACCAGAGCGAGCGCGCATACATTCTCTCGGCGATCGAGCACATCGATTACCTTGTAATTTTCGAGGAAACGACACCGCTCAATCTCATCAGAGCCATCAGGCCGGATGTCCTCGTCAAGGGGGCCGACTACACTCAGGACACCGTTGTCGGCAGGGGTTTTGTGGAGTCATACGACGGGCGCGTCGAGCTCGCGCCGCTTGTGGAAGGCGTGTCGAGTACCGGCATCCTGTCGCGAATCGCCAACGGCGAAGGCCCCGCCTCGTAGCCGAGAGGCGCCGGAGAGAAATGGCGGAGGACAATACGCAATGGAAGGCGTGGCCGTGTTCCTGGATCGTGACGGCACCCTAAACGAAGAGGCCGGCTACCTCAACCATGTCGACCGTATGAAGCTGATCGACGGCGCCGCCGAGGCCGTTCTCATGCTGAAGAGGCGCGGGCTCAAAACCATCGTTGTCACGAACCAGGCCGGCGTGGCGCGAGGCTACTTCCCGGAGGAACTCCTTCCCCGCCTGCATGACAGGCTTCAGGCCCTGCTGAAGGAGCAGGGCGCCGAACTCGACGCCATCTACTGTTGCCCGCATCATCCGGACGTCGGCGAGCCGCCGTACAGACAGGATTGCGACTGTCGCAAGCCCAAGCTCGGAATGATTCGTAGGGCGGAGAGGGAGCTTTTGGTGGACGCGCAGCGCTCCTACATGGTCGGCGACAAGATCAGCGACGTGGAGTTCGGCCGGAGGGCCGGCTGCAGGACGATCCTGGTGCTCACCGGCTACGGCAGGGGCGAGCTGGAATACAACCGCTCCGGGCTTAATGGCGAGCCGGACTACATCGCGCAAGATGTCCTCGATGCGGCGAAATGGATCGTGAACGACCTCGATGCGCGCGAGCGGGACCCGGCATGAAAGTGCTGTTCATATATCCGAACCTCGATGCGCAGGTGGGATTCAACTACGGAATCTCGTTCCTGTCGGCCTGCCTGAAAGAGCGCGGCCACGCGACCGCGCTTCTGAATATCAACGAAGACATGGGCTTCGGTCTCGACCTCGCGCGAATAAAAGAAGACCTCACCGCGTTCGCTCCGGACCTTGTCGCATTCTCAATCGTGACCAACCAGTACCGGTTCGCGCGGGAAATCGCGCGAGACGTGAAAGACTACTGCGACGCGCCCATAGTCTGCGGCGGGATACACCCCACGATGGACCCGGAAGGCGTCCTCGGCGAGGATTGCTTCGATTATGTCTGCGTGGGCGAGGGCGAGCGCGCGCTCGTCGAGCTTGCCGACGCGCTGGACGGCGGCCGGCCCACCTCGGAAATCGAGAACATCTGGACCAAATCGAACGGAAGTATCATCCGCAACAAGGTGCGTCCGTTTGCGGCGCTCGAGTCGCTTCCCCGCAAGGACTACGACATCTTCGATTTCCAGAAGATGATCGATGCCAAGAACGGCTGGGTCGGTGTCATGAGTTCGCGGGGCTGCCCGTTCAGTTGCACATATTGTTTCAACCACCGGCTCCGCGAATTATACAAATGCGACCTCGGATGCTCGACCTCGCAGCTCAACTACATCCGAAGACATCCGGTCGGCGAAGTCATCGAGGAACTGGAAGCGCTCCTGGCTTCCTACGAAAACATCGAGACGATTATCTTCGACGATGACCTGTTCACTATGGATAAGGAGTACCTGAAAAGCTTCTGCGAAGAATACCGCTCGCGAATCGGCGTGCCGTTCGTGTGCAACGCCCACGTGAGGGCGTTCGACGAGGAGGCGGCGGGCTGCCTGAAAGAGGCCGGCTGCCGGATTGTCAAGTTCGGGCTCGAGAGCGGGAGCGAGCGTGTCAGGCGCGAAATACTCAACCGGCGCATGTCCAACGAGGACATCGAGCGGGCGTTCGAGACGGCGCAGGGCTTCGGGCTTCACACGTCCGCGTTTGTGATGATCGGTTTTCCGCACGAGACGATCGGCGAGATCAACGAAACCATAGAGCTGCTTGCGCGCATCAAGCCGGGCCGGTTCCGATGGTCGATCTTCTTTCCGTATATAAACACGCGCGCGTATGAAATCGCCCGCGACGACGGCTTCATCGACTTCGAGAGGCTGGAGAGCCTGACAAATTTCACCGACCGGTCCGCGCTCGATTTCGGACCGGCTCACAATTGGTTTCTGAAAAAGCTGAAGACCACCTTCCCGTGGCATGTCAACGCCCGTGCGGGCTTTCCAAGCTCTTCGCTGTATGCCGGTCTGCTCGACGAGGCTGACAGGATCGAGCCGGATGACTGGCGCGAGGCGGAAAAACATCTGGTCGAAGTCGACAGGAGCATCTCGCGCATGCTCGAGCTTTCGCGTGAATCCCATTACGGTTACAAGTACAACCTGTTCACAGCGGTGAGGAGCCATTAAGACCTCTTCCGAATATGGGCGCATCCTCGTTCGGCTCCCCAACTGGGTGGGCGACGTCGTAATGGCGACCCCCGCCCTCAGGTGCCTTCGCCACAACTTTCCAGCGGCCCGTATCGACCTTACCATGCTGCCGTACGTGCGCAAGATCGTTGAGGGGGCGCCTTGGTTCGACCGGATAATCGATTACTCCCCTCGCGGCGAGCACAGGGGCGCGGCCGGGCATGCCCGGTACATTCGCGCGCTCAGGGAAAACCGTTACGACCTGGCCGTCGTCCTGCCCAACTCATTCAGCTCGGCGGTCCTTGTTTTCCTTGCAGGCGCTAAGCGGCGGATCGGATACAGCCGCCAGGGGCGCGGGCTTCTGCTGACGGATTCCGTTCCCGCCCCGACGGAAAACGGAAAATTCGCTCCCGAGCCGATGGTTGAATACTACCTCAGGCTGTGCGAGAAGCTTGACGCGAGGGTGGAGTCAACGAAGCCGGAACTGTTCGTCGACGCGGAATCCGAGCGACGGGCGGACGAGCTTTTCGAAAGGCGCCGGATCACGGGCGAGAAACAGGTTGTCGCGATCAACCCGGGCGCAGCCTACGGCTCGTCGAAGCTGTGGATGCCCGAGCGTTTCGCTCAGGTCGGCGACCGGCTCGTCAGGCGCGAGAAGTGCGACGTCGTACTCGTGGCGGGCCCGGCGGAAAAGCAAATCGCGCGAGAGATAGACGCGGCCGCGCGCTCGAATCTGGCGAACCTGGCCGAGGAGGACGTCCCGCTCGATCTTCTCAAGTCGATCATCAAGCGGTGCGACATGCTGATAACGGTGGATTCCGGCCCGCGGCACTATGCGGTCGCATTCGACAAGCCGGTCGTCGTGCTGATGGGGCCGACCGATCCGCGCTACACGAACGCGAACCTTGAGAAAACGATCGTGCTCAGAGCCGATGACCTCGACTGCGCGCCGTGTCACATCAAGGAGTGTCCCACCGATCATGAATGCATGAAAGGGATCACTCCCGACATGGTCGTCGGCGCGGCGGCCGAGCTTCT
>CBDUSG010000181.1:0-6444 GCA_965369575.1 uncultured bacterium
CATCATTGCGACAGCGCATCCGCGCAAGGAACGCTTTCTCGCCATATCGTCAACGCTGGTCGGAATCGGACTGCCGACGGCTGTCCTCATCTTGTGTTTTCACTCCCAAGGCGCTCTCTCTGAATTACTGGATGGGATTTTGCTTTTTCACTTTCGCTACCGCGACATGTCTCGGTTGCCGCTCATCCTTCATGTTTGGCTCCCGATGAATGCGATTTTTGACAGCTTCCGCATGATGACTTTGCCTATTGCGCTCGGCGCCGTCATGATGCTCTATTTCTACTTCTGGAGAAGATCGCTTCACGTTTCGCTGAAAGACACGCTCACCAAAGACGAATTTTCCCCGATTCTGTTGTCGTTTCCGCTGCTTGTTGTATGGTCGGCAATGGATTTTCAAGACGCATGCGATTTCTATGTGTTTCTTCCGTATGTAACCATTGGATTTGCGCGGTTTCTGGATATTGCAGTTGGCGGTATCGAGGGGCATTTTGAGAAACACGGCCGCAGATGGTCGCAACGTCTTGCCACGCCCGCCCTGTGCGCAGCGCTTATCGGCTCGGCAACGCTCGATATCCGCTTCGGCCGTGAATCCGGGTATCTTGAACAGCTCGACGCCGCCATCCAAATCGAGCGCCGCTATGGCATGGATATCAAGTTGGCGGCCATAGGGGCGCCGGAGGTGCTGGTTCTCCTGCATCGTGTGAACCCGAACCCCTACGTCGTGATCACCGTCGGGATAGACCACAGAATTCACGCCACAACACTTGGAGGATTCAGGGGATGGCTCGGCGAACTGGCGCTATACGACCCGGATGTAATAGCATTCGGGCCGACACATGGAATGCATGTGCCAAAACTGATGAAGTGGCTGAACGCTCAGTACCACGAGGAACAGATCGGACCGTGGAAATTCTACGTGAAGAATTCGCTGCGTTATTAATAGCGCTTATGGAAAGGTTTTCATCCCTGTAGATCTTCAGCTCATTCAGCGCTGCTTTAATGGGACTGCTTTCCGGATTGATTGGGGCTGTTTCGAGTGCAATAACAAATCGGAAAGAGGGTATACCATATGGAGGTTGGCGGGCGCCGGCCGTCTCGAAGACAAAGCTCTCTCCCGAGCGGATCGAACAACTGAAAGCTTTCGGATACCTGGCGGAATGAAGCCCGGCGCATTCGAACGGTGCGAATTGTCGTGGGCGAGCGTACCGTCGCGTTTCGCCCGCCGCCTTGAGTCTATATTTCAGGATGCGCGTCGCAGCGCACCGGACGGACTCGTCCGGGTCTTTGAAAGCCGGAAGCGAGCATGATATAATTAATGATATAATTAATGACTGGCGGTTTCCGGGACAGGATGACGCCATTCCTGCCGACTCGTAAAAAAGGGGACAAAGCATTGAGGATAATTCTGTACACAGGCAAAGGCGGCGTCGGCAAAACGACGATCTCGGCGGCGACCGCCGTGCGCTGCGCCGAGTTGGGTCACAACACCATCGTGATGAGCACCGACCCGGCGCACAGCCTTGCCGATTCGCTCAATTGCAAGATCGGCGGCAAGCCCAAAAAAATCACCGAGAATCTCACCGCCGAGGAAATAAATGTAAACGATGAGTTGAAGGTCAACTGGGGACGAATCCAGAAGTATATTACGAAATTCCTTAAATCCCGCGGCTTCGAAGACCTGATGGCCGAGGAATTCGCGGTGCTGCCCGGCATGGAAGAGCTGTTCAGCCTGCTTAAGCTGAAAAGCTACGCCGAGAACGAATCCTACGACGTGGCGATAATCGACTGCGCCCCGACCGCGAGCACCGTGCGCATGCTGAGCATGCCCGACGTGATACGCTGGTACATGGACAAGTTCTTCGACATCGAGCGCCGCATAATCAAGACCGTACGCCCGATCGCCGAGCGCATCGCCAAGATTCCGTTGCCGACCGACGACGTGTACGATTCGGTCGAGGACCTGTTCCACAAAGTGGAAGGCATGAAGGACGTGCTGACCGATTCGAAAAACGCGTCCATCCGGCTCGTGTTCAACCCGGAAAAAATGGTCATAAAGGAGTCGCAGCGCGCTTACTGCTACCTGAACCTTTTCGGCTTCACCGTCGATTCGGTCATCGCCAACCGAGTCTATCCCGACGAGATAAGCGACCACTATTTCGACCGATGGCGCGAATCGCAGAAAAAGTACCTGGCCGAGGCGAGAAACATCTTCGACCCTCTTCCCATATTCGAGGGCAAACTGTTCGACCGCGAGATGGTCGGGCGCAAGCTGCTGCATTCGCTCGCAGACGACATTTTCGGCGAGACCGATCCTGCACAGGTCTTTCACGCGGCGCCTCCGATAAAAATGAAGCAGCTCGGCTCGAAATACGTCATGTCCATTCACCTGCCTGGAGCGCAAAAGAAGGACCTCAACATCTGGGCCGCGGGAGACGAGCTCATCATCGAGGTCGGCAACTACCGCCGCAACATTCTGCTCCCGAGGAGCCTCGCGCAAAGGGAGGTCGTCGAGGCGAAATTCCGGGGCGACGACCTCAACATAGTGTTCGGAGAATAGCCGCCATGAGATCGAAGTCGACGACAGCCGGCGACGGTATCGTACAGGACATTCTGCCACTGGTAAAAAACGGATTCGTAGTTCTCCGCTCGGTTCTCGATATTCTGATCGACAGGATCGAGGAGATGGAGGCAAACCGGGATATCGACGTTCGCAGGGACATCTACGCCTCGATAATCGACGCGCTCGAGGCGGAAATCGAGAACACGCAGAAGGATGAAGCCGACACCGCCGCCGCGACGAAGATCGAGGCGCTCGAGGCGGTCATTTCCGTCCTGAAAAAGGAATCAGACGAACTGAAGACGAAGTCGAGGAAAAAGGGGAAACGCCCCCACAAAGTAAAGATCGACTGATTAGAGAACAACGGGCGCACGGGAGCTTCGGTCGCATTGCCGCCGGACGCGCTCAGCCTTTTCAGACCATCGTTCGCCGCCCCGGAAAAAGAAAGAAAAATAAAAGAGTCTCCGGGATGACGACCGATAGAGGACCTCCCGGCATTCCCGGGGCGGGACCCTTCCCGCATCACTCCCGCTTGGCGCCGACGCCCCCTTGATATATTGATATATACTTGCGAGCGAAAGCGCGCCGGTTTACGCGGAATCGAATCGCGAGGTCCGCCGAAGGCTCCGATCGAATGGGAAAAATCCGTTTTCTGATACTGATGCTTCCGCTGTTGCTCGGATGTGCGGGCGACGTTCCCGAGGTGAACGAGCCGCCGGCGCCCGGCAGCATCTCGGGCGTCGTCACGGTGAAGAAGCCGGCGGGAGCGCCCATATATCTCGCCATCGGCCACAGCCTCGACGGGATGGCATACGGCAAATACGTCAGGCTCCTGACGCTGACGGGGCAAGGGCCGTTCAGGCTCGACGACGTCCCCGCGGGCGTGTACCGCCTGGCGGCCTTCATCGACATGAACGGCGACGCCCGGCCCGATTTCCGCGCCGAACCCTATTTCGTGCTCGATCGCGAGCTTTCAATTTCCTCCGGCGAAACCCTCGAAAATATAGCGATCGAGAGCTTCTTCAACGAGCGGGACCCGTCGTTCAAAACGCCCGAGCTGGTCGAACGATATCGCGCCATGAGGGACAGCGCCAGAACTGCAGTTGAAAATGCGTATCAAAAGCTGACGGCGGAAAACAGCGATCTGCTCGTTGAAGTGATTCCCACCCTTCGCGCCATGGTCTACGAGGCCGAATCGACATGGAAGCTGACGGGCAATGAGGCCGACCGGGAACATGTCGCCGCCCTGCTCGGGCCGGCCCCGGAAATAGCCGAGGAAGCGATAGCGGGCCGCGACCTCATATCTTCGATGCGAGGCTTTTATCTGAGAGCCTATCTCTCGGATCTCGACGGGTCTGTGCAGAGGTACGCCGTTCACGTTCCCGAAGAATACGACGGCTCCCGGCCGTTCCCGCTGGTAATTTCGCTCCACGGGGCCGGCGGCGACCATTGGTCGGGAATAAGCCTTGTCACGGGCTCGAGCGGTCAACTCGTCGGACCCGATACCTCGAATCGCCACTTCTTCCCGCAGTCGGCCCCGCCCGACTTCATCATTGCCGGCCCCGGCGGACACGGCTACAGCGGGCCCGGCTATAGAGGGCCGGGCGAGTATGACGTGCTGAAGGTTATCGGCGAAATGAAATCGCACTATAATATAAACGCCGCCCGAATATATCTCACCGGCGCTTCCAAAGGAGGCCGCGGCGTCTGGGAGATAGGCCTTAAATATCCTGAGATGTTCGCGGCGATCGCGCCCGTCGCGGGCGGCACGGGCGACGTCCGGCGGCTGGCGGAAAACGCAGCCCGCGTGCGCATCCATGTCTTTCATGGGGCCAGGGACGAGGTTATCTCAGTCAACGAATCGCGTGCGATGGCGGCCGCAATATATCAGACGGGGCTCAAGGTTGAATTCGAATATTCCGAGTATGCCGATTGGGGCCACGACGCCGCCTTTCGCGTCTACGAAAACGGCGCTATTTTCAGCCTGTTTCGAAAATGACTCGATGGAAACCGAGGCAGCGCCTCGCCCGAGGCGGTGTTGACATGCTCTGCGTCCGCTCTCTCCTCCCCTACTCCGCCACGATCAAATGAGTGGCGGCCTTGACCATCCTGTGCTCCGTGATGCGAAGCCCGGCATCTGACATCATTCCCGGCAGGCGATTGAAAAGGTTGTCGCGGCTCTCTTTGAACGCCATCAAAATCAAAATGAAAGGCGCGAGCGGCGCCCATGCCCAAGAGTGTTTAGGAGGGCCGAAATCCACGATAACGATCCTGCCTCCCGGCCTGAGCACGCGCTTCATTTCGCGAAAGGCCGCCTCCTTCACGCCGCGTGGCACGTGATGAAGCATCAGCGTGCTGAATATCGCATCGAAGCTGTCCTCGCGAAACGGCAATTCGTCTATCGAACCCTCTTGGAACTCTATTTCGAGGCCTTCGCTGCGGGCATTCTCCTCTGCAACCTCCAGCTGGTCGCGCGAAAGGTCTATTCCCTGCACGCTTCCTTCGGGGCCGACCCGACGCTTGGCGACAACCGCGAGCGTGCCTGTCCCGCATCCGCAATCGAGAACGCTCTCGCCCGGCTTCAGGGAAGCCGCGTCCACTATTCTTTCCCGGAAAGCTTCGCCGAAACCGCCCCAATTGCTGCATCGGTCATAGAATTTCGCGAAAACACCGGTTATCGGTCGCCCTTTTTCATGCGTTTTCATTTCTCAACCTCCCAGTGTCGTGTCAACCGTTAAATACTCAAACAGTCATTCCAAAATTTTTTGCGCCCCCCCTCAGCCCAGTGAAGTCGCGATCTTCCTTATCAGTCTCGCCATCTGCTTCTGCTCGGAGTCCGTCAGCGCGGAGAGGACCCTGTCGATCATGTCCGCATGAAATTGCTCGTGCAGCGCGTCGACCTTGCGGCCGCGGGCGGTCAGGCTAACGTGAACGACCCGCCTGTCTTTGTCGTCGCGGCTCCGCTTGACATATCCCTTCTTCACCAGCTTGTTGATCATCACCGTCATCGTCCCGAGCGTCACGCGGCCGCGCCGCGCAAGTTCCGACATTCGGGGACTCCCCAGCCTGCCAACGAGCGATATTGCATGAGTCTCCCGCGTCGTGAGGTTCTTGAGCGGGCCGGCGCTGAGCGTGAGTCGTTCGATCAACGGCAGGTTTTCCGCCATCTGCGTCAGCAGGTCATCGATTACCGCCCTCGCGTCCTCTTTCATCTATCCTGCCACTGCCGTGAAATCCGCATCTCCATCCTCAATAGTTTGATATTCAAACTAAATTGTACCATGTGTTTGCCTGCTTGTCAAGCTTGGAGTCCGGGGAGTCGCCGGGAACATGGTCCGGCCCGTTCCCGCAAACGGCCTCCAATGGCCGTCGCGTCTGCACCGCGCCCTCTTATCCGACGCGCCCGACACAAAAAAAAGGCGGGCCGCCCGGTCGACCCGCCCGATTCAGCGCGCTGGATCCTGCTTATTTGCCTCTCCTTGTGAGCCTGTCGATTCTGCGCTCGAGTTTATCGATCTTTCTCGATAGCGCGTTTATATCCTTTTTTGTGGGGAGGCGAAAAGCCTTCAAGGCTTTTTCGATCCTGTGATCGGTCTTATTCTCGAAGTCTCTGCGGTTTCTCGCGGTGCGTTTGCGGAAATCGTGTACAATCTTCTTGCCTTCCTTTTCCGATGCTTCGCCGCGTTCCACCAGGTCTTTAACGAACTTCTCTATCCCCTCTTCGGCCATCGAGAATGCGCCCACGGAGGCAAGAATCGGAGTGCGCAGAACGTCGGCCCAAGTCCACTTTTCTCCCTTGGCCTTCGTGGTCTTCTTCTTGGTTTTCTTGGTTTTCTTGGTTGCCTTCCTTGCCTTGGTTGCCTTGGTTGCCTTCTTTTTGGTCTTTT
>CBDUSG010000182.1:0-6413 GCA_965369575.1 uncultured bacterium
AGGAAATAATTCATAAGCAAAGGGATATCCTCGCGCCTTTCTCTCAGGGGCGGGATCGAGATCCTCACTACGTTGACGCGATAAAAGAGGTCTTCCCGGAACCGCTTCTCTCTTACCTCCAAATCAACATCTCTATTGGTTGCCGCTATAACTCTTACATTCGCATGAATTTCTTCCTTTCCCCCAACACGCCGGAATGAGTGATCTTGTAACACTCGCAAAAGCTTGGCCTGGAGGCGCAAAGACAATTCGCAAATCTCGTCGAGGAAAAAGGTCCCTTTATGAGCGAACTCAAATAGTCCCATGCGCGAATGGGATGCGCCGGTGAAAGCACCTTTTTCGTGGCCAAAAAATTCGCTTTCCAGCAGATTATCGGGGATCGCGCCGCAGTCCACGGGCACAAAGCGCTCTCCTTTTCGATTGCTCCGCGCATGGATGCTGCGCGCGACCAGTTCCTTTCCTGTTCCGCTTTCTCCGACTACGAACACATCGGAATCGGTCGCCGCCACCTGTTGGATGACCTCATAGATTCTTTGCATGGGAAGGCTCTTGCCGATAATATCGTCGAACTTGTAGGCCCTTTCAATTTGATGGGAAAGGAAGAGATTTTGTTCTTTGAGAAGCTTATGTTCGAGGGCGCGATGGACAGTCGTCCGCAGCTGATCGGGGGTGAAAGGTTTTGTTATATAGTCGTAAGCGCCAAGCTTAACGGCCTCGACCGCCGTGTCAATCGTGGGAAATGCTGTGAAGATGCACACGGTCGTCTCGGGAGAGACTTCACGCGCGATCTTCAGCAATCCTATGCCGTCAAGTTCCGGCATCTTTAAATCAATGAGAACAAGGTCCCATGGCTCTTGTTCGAGACGCCGGGCGGCGGCAGTGCTCTTCGATTCGACCTCCACGTCGGCGTCGAGCGAGCAAAGCGTGTCCTGGCAGACTTCCAACATGTCCACTTCGTCGTCAACGACCATGATTCTTGCGCGTTTCATTCTTCCCCTCCAGGCAGGAAGATTTTAAACGTCGTTCTTTTTCCCACAACGCTCTCAACCCCTATTTTACCGCCATGATCCTTTATTATGCCCTGCACGATCGCAAGCCCGAGCCCCGTGCCTTCCGCCTCCTTCGTCGTGAAAAACGGAGTGAATACACGCTCGATGTTATCCGATGATATCCCCTTGCCCGTGTCGGAAACCTTCACCTCGACTCCCTCGACCGTTCTCTCGTTCATCCGGTTTGCAAAAGGCCTTGCGCTGATAGAAAGCTCTCCGCCTCCGGGCATGGCATCCGCGGCATTGTTTGCGAGGTTGATTATTACCTGCTGCAAGTCATTGAAATTCCCGACGATTCGGGGAAGCCTCTCGGCAAGGGAAACCTTGACCACAATGTTGTCGGCACGCAGGCGAGCATCCACCAGGGAGAGGCTGTCTTCAATTACAGCACCGATTTCTATCGACTCCTTTTCCTGGGTCGATGGCCTTGAAAAACTAAGCAACCCGCGCACTATGCCCGCTACCCGCTCGGCGTGGCGATCGATTTTCTCGAGGTCGCGGGCGACCCTTGCGGGAACCTGATCCTTGAAGTCCGACAGCAGAAGCTTCGCCTTGCCCAGGATAATTCCTATGGGATTGTTCACCTCGTGGGCGATGTTGCCGGCAAGCTCGCCGATTGCCGCCATTTTTGCGGCCTGCAAAAGCATCAGGGCGGTTTCTTTTTCTTTTTTCAACTCGACGCGCAGAGCCTCGGAGACGGATGTTGCGAAGTATGCTGTTCCGAAGGCTACACCGGCAAAAACCGAAAGTACAACAACGACAGAAGCTGTACTATGCGCCGCGTGCAAGTTCTTCGGGATATTACGTGGATATATTTCGAGCGTATAGTGGAATATCAATCCCGTTGCTTCCGCCAATGCAAGCAGCGAAAAGAGGACACAAACCAGAAGTGTCAGCCAATAAGCCTCCCGCTTTTGAAGGAGAATGCTCGCGATTATGATGTGGAAAATATATACGAAGAAGAAAGGATTCTCTATTCCGCCCGAGAAATGGAGAAGCCCCGTCAACAAGACAATGTCTGTCACAACTTGCGCCACAAGTAGAAAATGCGCGGAAACACGACCAGCCAAAGGATGAGAAAAAATGACGTTGCTCACTCCTATGAGTAGCACGCATGCGTAGAGCGGAACCCATGCGTCGCGCTGGACGATGAGGCCCATCCCCGCAGTGGAAATAAAAACGGAGATCGTCACAAATACGAAGGCGATCCAACGCAGCTTTATGAACCATTTCGATCCCTGTTCCGGTGAAGAAAAGCTCTCTCTCGTCGGGCCCGCCGAGATATCGAGAAGACTGTCGGAGAGTCTTGGTATTCGCTTTCTCACAAGATACCATGTTATAACGGATCCAACCAGCACCGCCGAACCGATGCCGCGAAGTATGTGAAGCAGGTGGAGTGTGGAGGGGGCCGCGTGCTGAAGCCAGGTGCGTTCCACTATTTCGTACAAACCGAATATCAAGCCGAGGATAGCAAAACAAATTGCGGCAACTACGGGCCAGACGTGCCGGGCAAGATAGACCCTTTCCCCCTCTCGTTCATTCATGATCAGACCTCACTCTTCGATTCGACGTCCTCGTCGGCGTCGAGCGAGCAAAGCGTGTCCTGGCAGACTTCCAACATGTCCACTTCGTCGTCAACGACCATGATTCTTGCGCGTTTCATTCTTCCCCTCCAGGCAGGAAGATTTTAAACGTCGTTCTTTTTCCCACAACGCTCTCAACCCCTATTTTACCGCCATGATCCTTTATTATGCCCTGCACGATCGCAAGCCCGAGCCCCGTGCCTTCCGCCTCCTTCGTCGTGAAAAACGGAGTGAATACACGCTCGATGTTATCCGATGATATCCCCTTGCCCGTGTCGGAAACCTTCACCTCGACTCCCTCGACCGTTCTCTCGTTCATCCGGTTTGCAAAAGGCCTTGCGCTGATAGAAAGCTCTCCGCCTCCGGGCATGGCATCCGCGGCATTGTTTGCGAGGTTGATTATTACCTGCTGCAAGTCATTGAAATTCCCGACGATTCGGGGAAGCCTCTCGGCAAGGGAAACCTTGACCACAATGTTGTCGGCACGCAGGCGAGCATCCACCAGGGAGAGGCTGTCTTCAATTACAGCACCGATTTCTATCGACTCCTTTTCCTGGGTCGATGGCCTTGAAAAACTAAGCAACCCGCGCACTATGCCCGCTACCCGCTCGGCGTGGCGATCGATTTTCTCGAGGTCGCGGGCGACCCTTGCGGGAACCTGATCCTTGAAGTCCGACAGCAGAAGCTTCGCCTTGCCCAGGATAATTCCTATGGGATTGTTCACCTCGTGGGCGATGTTGCCGGCAAGCTCGCCGATTGCCGCCATTTTTGCGGCCTGCAAAAGCATCAGGGCGGTTTCTTTTTCTTTTTTCAACTCGACGCGCAGAGCCTCGGAGACGGTAATGAGTTGCTCTTGCATCGCTTTGCGCTCTGAAATATCTCTCAGAATTCCCGTTATAACCTGCTTGCTTTTTTCCCCGGAAACCGAAATTGAAAGCTCCAGCGGAAACGCGCGCCCATCCTTTCGCAAACCTTCCACTTCAAGAGTTTTCCCTGTGACAGCGCTTTGTCCCGTCTCGGAAAACCGGCGCATCCCTGCCTGATGCCCCTCTCTATACTGTTCCGGCATGAGCATCGTGAGATAGTTTCCGATTATCTCCTCGACCGAATAGCCGAAGATTTGCGCGGCCGCTTCATTGAGAAGAATCACTTTTCCGCTGTTGTCGACGGAGATGATGCCGTCCTGGGCGGATTGTATCAGGCTGCGGTATCTTTCTTCCGATTCTTTGATTTCCTCAGTCTGTGCTTCGATACGCCTCGAGGCATTCCTCACAATTCCAAAAAAAACCAAAAAGAAACCTGTGATGCCGAGGGCTGTTCCGCTCCATACGATCTTCTTTTGGAGAAGAATATCGGTGTACAACGGGTCGAGGTCCTTGTATATTTCAACCACGGCCTCGACGTCTCCCTCATTGTCGAATTTTATGGGGATGTATTGCTCAAGAAGTCTTCCGAACTTGTGTTCAAATGCATGTTCAGGTTTTGCAAGCGCCGTGATTTCCGAAACTATTTCACCCTCTAATGCCTGTTTCAACTCTTCATTGTCAGGGAATCGTTCCCCAACTATTTGCTTTTCGTCAGACCATACTACCGTGTGATCCTTATTCCAGATTTTGATCCGAATGACACCCGGGCCGAAGTTAATGTGCTGCACCGTTTCGGAAAAAGCATCATAATTGGAATTGGACTTTGGGACGGTAAAATCATCCTCCGAAAATTCCTTCTTCACTTCGTCAATTACAAAGCTCGCCGTCAGCTGCTCCGACCTCGCAACCATATTATGTTCCAGGACGGAGGTAACCACCCATCCAAATCCGACACCGAAGCAGACAAGTGTCCCCAGACAAAGCAGGGAGAATCTTTGAACGAGCGTCAGCCTCTTCATAGCGTAATCTCCCTATTGTCATGCCCGTACCGGTTTCGTCGGTTCGATATTATAACATATCAATGTGAGCCGCCTCGCAAGCGCAGCCAGGCGAAGCCTCCACGTGCCATAATGATTCAACCGGCGCCGCGCATTGGAGTTGTGTGCATCCGGGCCGGCTTGCGGCCGGAACCTGGTTGATAGTCTGTAAAAGCCCGAGTGGCAAATGTTTGCGGGCAAGACCTTTTCTCCCCGAATTTCATGCGGGATTAGCGCTCCTTCATGAGTAAAGGTCTGAGCTAAAATCCGGGATAATTATCACTCCGGAATACTGCAACTTTGACATAAACCAACTTCTTGATTCAGGCAGCGCAAAGTCAAGATTATCATCCAGAGTTCAGCAAGGCAGCCATCCCAAATCCAGAATCCCTCCTCTGCGAATTTTCAACAGGTACCATATTCACAAAGCGCCCCCTGGGGTGGGGTATAGCGGTCGGCAATCAGGCATCGAGGTCGGCAGAGGAGAAGATGGGGGGGGATTTTCCTGCTGGATAGCGGGAGCGGAAAAAATCATTCGGGCACGAGTTTTCCCTCGAAAATCATGCTTAGCGCTTTTCTGTACTGCTCCAGGGCCTGCTCGATCTGTCCCGTATCTTCGTACGCGGCCCCCAGTTCCTTGAGAGCCTCGGCATGGGTCGGATCAAGCTCAAGGACTCGCTGCAATTCGGCGATGGCCTTGCCGGATTCGCCCGTGCGACGGTACAGAGCACCCAACGCAAAATGCGCCTTTTTCGACTCGGGCAAAAGCCCAAGGGCCAGCGTCAGCTCTCCGAGCGCTTTGTCGAGTTCGCCTTGGTGAACGTAGAAAGCGCCCAGCTCGGCGTGGGCCTCGGCATTTTCGGGGTCCAGCTCGACTGCCTTTTGGAACTCGCGGCCGGCCATGTCCGGGAACCGTGTCTCCACCAGTTTCCGCCCCAGATTCAACCGCCTGATCGCTTTCTTAACATTTTCCGGAGGCTCGATCATGTCTTCCGGATGAACCTCTTTTTCCAGTTCCTCGGCCGTTTTCAGCCCGAGCATGACTTGAACCTCACCGTCTACGATCTCGCTGAGGTTATGCGTATAGCCGACCGCCGTCTTCAGCGTGCCGTCACGATCAACTATGGCGACGCTGGGAAAGATAAAGAGCCCGTACGTTCCATACAGCTCTTCGTTTACGTCCAACAGCACGGGCACGGTTATGCCGTTTTCCGTCACAAGTTGATTCAATGCTTCTCTATTATCCTTATCGACATTCACCGAGCGCACGACGACCCCCTGCTCGCGGTAGGTCTCGCCCACCGTCTGTAGTGTGCGCAAGAGTTCCAGGCCCCGCGTGCGCATGCCTTCCGAGTCGGTTCCCCAAAAAAGGATCACGGTGATCTCGCCGTCGGCGCCAAGCACATCCGCCTCGCCGCCGCCCAGTGTGGGCAACGTGAAAGGAGGAACCGCGCTTCCCAGCTCCAGGATGCGCAGGGGAAAGGCACTCGACGCGTAAGCCGGCGCCAAGAACAAGAGCAGGAGCGACAGAATGTATATATATCGAGTTTTTTTCATCTGGGCAACATCGCTTTCGCGTCCTTTTGGGGCGGAGGCCGTGTGCGCGGAGTATAACAGGAACCCTGCCCCGACACAAATTCTTCCCATGATGCATGAGAATCGCAAGAGATGAACGAGCGAGGATTCCCGCTTCAGCAAAAGCGAGGCTATGCAGTATCCGCGCGCAGCATTTTCCCTCCGGCAGACAGGCAGACCCCTCGTCGCCGACTCGGGAAGACCAGTGTCGTGTCAACCGTATATTATTGGTTTCAGCGAGTCGAGAAGCGGTTAGCGCGTTATCAAACATGAGGCGCATGAGCGCAGGACTAGTGCACTGTA
>CBDUSG010000183.1:0-6394 GCA_965369575.1 uncultured bacterium
AACAGCAGGTCGGCGAGTCGATTGCAGTACGAGAGCAGATTGGGATTTTTTACCTCGCCCTCATCGAAGAGCTTCGCTATGCGGCGTTCCGCGCGCCTCACTATCGACCGCGCGAGATCGATCGCGCCCGAGGCGGGAGCGCCTCCGGGCGGCACGAACGCCTTCGGCATATCGGTGATTTTTTCGTATTTCTCGATCAGCTTTTCGATGCCCCGCGTGTGTTCGTCGGAAATCTTTTCCTTCAGGCGAGGTGTATCGTCGACCAGACAGGCCAGCTCGGCGCCGACGAGGAACAGGTTTTTCTGAATGTCCAGCAGCAACTCCTTGATCTCGGCGTTGGAGATGAGACCCCTCGCCAGCCCGAGAGCCGAACTCGCCTCGTCAATCGCGCCGTAGGCCTCGGGGCGGGGCGAGTGCTTCGGTACCCGGTGACCGAACATCAGGCTTGTCGTCCCGCTGTCTCCTTTTTTGTTGAATGAGTCCATATGACGATCCTGTGTTTCCGCCGCCCGCCGAAGCGGGGTGCGTCGATCAGCGACCGGATGGCCGGCGCTTCCGTGCGCGGGCGCCGGGTAAAGTTCTTACGCTCTGCCGGGAGAGTGGAGGAAACGCGCTCATGGCTGACTCGTAACACGCCATTTGCGAGTCAGTTGTATCATTTTGCGCTCATTTGTGTCAAGTACAATTTGGGAACCAGGCGAACAATTTCGGCCAGGCGTTTCCGATTGCGCACGTTAAGGGGAGCCGATCCGGTTGCGGGCCGGTTGAGACGGCTCGCAGATGTGAATCGTCCGGCGTATCGTTCGATTCCCCCCGGCCTCGATCCAGTGCCAGAAACCGTTGGATTGAAAGACGTTATGGGGTTCGCCATAAAAGGCCCGGGGGCTTCCCCTTTTTGGTTATTATTTTTTCGTGAATGTATCCTCGGCTTATTCTCAAATCTGGCACAAGGCTTGCTCTACCCTCAACCGTTCCGGTTCATTCTTACACCGGGGGCCGACGTTCAACGGCAGACAGGGGTCGAGCGAGATGCAGGATTTCAAGCGTTACGTCACTAAAAATTTCGAAGACATAACCGTTCTTGTCATTTTGGCGAGCGTCATCGTCATCAGCTATCTGATCGATGAGAAGATGATGATGCTTAACTTCTACTATCTCCCCGTGCTGGTTGCCGGATATTTTATCGGGAAAAGGGCGTCGATGCTTGTCGCCGCCTTCAGCATTGTGACGGTGGTCTTTTTCGCAATCATGAACTTCGAGATTTTCAGCGACGGGAGAGGGCTCGGCTACCTGGCCAGCGGCTTAGCCGGATGGAGCGGATTCCTCCTTTTGACCAGCTACATCGTCGGCGTGCTATATGAGCAGAAACAGAGACGGATCGACGATCTGAAGCAGGCATATGTGGGAATACTCGAGATACTGGTGAAATATCTGGAGTCCACCGATCGCTACATGAAGGGACACTCCGAGCGCGTGGCCGAGCACGCCATGGACATCGCCATTGCGATGCAGCTCCCGCGTGATGAAGTCGAAAATATTCGAGTGGCCGCGCTCTTGCATGATATCGGCAAGATCGAGGTCAGCGCCAACCTCATCGGCAAGGCCGCCAGCTTGACCACCGACGAGATGTCGCAGGTCGCCGAGCATTCTGAAAAAGGGGCCCGGATACTGCATTCCGTCGGCTCAGTGCTGAAGGAGGCGATACCGATCGTGCTCGAACACCACAAGTACTACGCGGAGCTTGAAAAGCCGGCCGCCGACCGCGCCCCCAGCGGGCGGGCCCTCGGCGTGCGAATCGTGGCCGTGGCCGATTCGTTCGACGCGATGGTCACCGACAGGCCCTATCGCAAAGGGATGCAGCCGTGGCAGGCGATGGAAGAACTCAAGCGGTGCAGCGGCCAGCAGTTTGATCCCGAAGTCGTCGAGGTGTTTGAATCCGTCCTGGCGCACAAGGTCGAGAAAATCTGAGGTCGGCCGCCCTCCCCAGTCGTCATCCTCCAGGCATACGTTCTCGGCACTCTTTCACCATCCGATCAATCGTACGGAGGCTTGCCCTTGGGCCATTCCGTGTCGTTCTGCTGCGAGTACAGCTCGGCCATGATCTTTGCCAGCTCGGCGTTCTGCATGAATATCCGCATGTCGCCGCGAATCTTTATCTCGCCGCGCAGCCCGGCCTCGATGAAGTCCTTGTGGCCGGAGGCGACCTCTTCGAAAACCGTCGCCGGCCCTGTGAAGCGGAAGTCGAGGCCCTTGCCGTCCATCGACTCGCTTAACTCTTCGTATTTTTGACATTTGCCCCGGTCGAACAACACGAAGAAATATCTCGCATTCCCCTCTTTCACGTATGGTGATGCGGCGTCGCCGATGATCTCGATGCATATCCGCCATTCGTTCTGCGGGGCCCGCGCGGTGATGTCGTCACGGCTGTTCACGAGCGCTTTGAGTTTCTCGTACCATTCCTTGGTATATATTTCGGCCATTAGAATTCCCTCGCCTCAGAGTCTAGTATCCCCTGTCCGTCTGCTCCCACAATCTGGGGAGATCATAATCCTGCGCAATCGATTTAAAGGCGTTGTATCCGCAGGCGGCAAACACGCCGCCCGAGGGGTGCGTGTAAGGCCCGCAGAGATAAAGCCCCTCTATCTCCGTGCGATACTGCGATGCCTCGGGGAACGGCCTCATCCATCCAGCCTGATCCGCCGCGATGGAGCCGTTCGAGAAGCATCCCTCGCGCATCAGGAGCTTCTGCTCCTGGTCGAGCGGCGTATACAGCGCATCGGCAAGCACGTTGTCGCGGGTCATGTTGGGCGCATACTTCTCCCAATGACTGCGGAACTTCTCGTTGTAAGTCGAGCGCACCCCATCCCACTCGGCCGGGGTCAGCTCGCTTGCTTTCGGGAAAAAGAACCAGCCGGTCATTGCATGTTTGCCGGGCGGCGCCTGCGTCGGGTCCCAGAGCGAGTTCACCCATGTTCCGGCGCCGGGCAGGTCGGGAATCTGGGCCTGGCTTGCCTGGCGAATGTAGTTGATCACGTCGTCCGGCGTCTCGTAGCCGACGATGGTATAGAAGGTCTTGTTGATGTTCGGGTCCCACTTGGCAGACTTGTAGTCGGGCGGCTCTTTCAGCGCAAACGCAGTTGTGCCGAGACAGTGGTCGGGACCTATCCTGAAATCGTTGATGCGCTTGATCCACTTCTCGCTGAGATTCTCCTTGCCCGCGAGTTCGAAGAGTGTCTGCTCGAGGTCGGCGTTGCTCGCGACAAGCTTTTTGGCCTCGAACTTCGTGCCGTCCTCGAGCTCCACGCCAACGGCTCTGCCGTTCTTGACGACGATGTCCCTCACGTGGGAATTCTCGCGCATGGCGACTCCCTCGCGCCTGCAGGCGCTCTCCATCGCGTGGCTCAGGGTGTGCGTTCCGCCTACGCACATCTTCCAGATTCCGATGATCCACATGATCGACGCAATGAAGGAGAAGCCGGACACGCTCCACTCCGGAGGAGTGCCCCACTCGAGCACCTGGCGATAGAGCATCATCCTGAGCTCGGGAGTCTCGAATGTCTCATCGATGACTACCTTGGCCGACTTGCTGAGCATTTCCTTGCCGAGGCCGAGATGCTTGAGCATCGCAACCGTCATGTCGTCCGGGCCGCGGAGGCTGTCTTCGGGAGGCTGCGCGGGAGGATTCCAATAGAGCATGCAGAAAAGATGATCGATCTCCATCGTCTTGCGCTTGAGTTCGCAGAAGACTTCGGCGTCGTTTTTGGAATACCGGGCGATGCTCTTGTATGTGAGATCGAGATGCTCGGGATTGTGCACGATGATCGGGGGCCGTCCGTCGGCGAACGTGATGCCGCACTGGTTGACCGGATAGATCATTTTTCCGCCGAGCTTATCCAGTCCGAAATCGTGGTAGAACGGCATATAGTCGATGAATTCCATATACTGGGCGTGCAGGTTGTGAAGAAACCCCGGCAGCGTAGCCTCCTCTGTGCTGAGGCCGCTGCCCCATTCGTGGCGTCTCTCGAGGATGAGAGTCTGCATGCCCGCGCGCTGGAGGTATGCGGCCAGCGTAAGGCCGTTGTGGCCTCCGCCCACCACTATCGCATCGTACGATTCCATCGGTTGGCAATCCTCCCTGTGAATCAAATCACATCTGTTCGCAGCCCTGAAAACCAATGATCTATTTCGTGAGAAAATATGCCGCCGCGCCCAGTGCGGCCGCTCCGCCGGCGCCGATGACCAGCTTCCATCGAAGCGGTATCGCCGCCGAATCGGCGCCGCCGGCCTTGAGCTCATCCGGCATGCTCATGAATCTGGCCACCTGAATGGCGAATAACGGATGCTTCCACGCGGATCGAATCTTCAACCGGCCGCTGAGTATCTTCTTGGCGGCGCCGGGTGCGCCCGTTGCAAGCTCGGTTATCGAGAAGATTTCGCCCCGCACGGACATGTCCGCGTCGGTGTCGCATCCCTCGCAAATCTCGATTTCTTCACCTTTGAAAGATACTGTAACGGCCACGACGCCCTCAGCCGCCTCGACCGCGAGTTTGCCGTTTATCCTCATCGCCTGGTCGCTTTTTCGCTGAAAATCCCTGATGTTCTGTTCAAAATACTGTGCCAGCATGCTGGCCAGGCCGCTTGGTTCGCCGCCTTGCGCAAATACTACTTTTACCCGGTCGTCAGTCTGCATGTCTTATTACACGTGCTTCCACCATTTTTCCATATCGAAGTCGTCGGCTATCACCTGGAGCGCATTGTAAGCCGGCGCGAACGTTATGTACCCGTGCGGATGCTGCGTCGAGCCGCACATGTAAAGTCCCTCGACGGGTGTCCGGTATTGCGAGAGTGCGGGGAACGGGCGCTCGGAAAGCAGGTTGTCGGGAGCGATGTCGCCGAGCATCCAATCTCCGCCGACCATGCTCGCCATCGTGTCGGAGATATCCTTGGGCGTGTAGGGCGCGAATTCGATTATCGCATCGTCATCGAGATTGGGAGCATACTCGCGCCACTTTGCGATACAGCGCCTCGAGTATTCTTCCTTTACTTTGTCCCATTCTTTTTCGTCGCCGTTCAGGCGGAACGCCGCGAACTGCCGGATGAGTCCGGTGTACTTGCCGGGCGGGGCGTCGGTCGGATCGAAAAGTGAATTAACGGCACAGTTGAGCTTGGGATCGACCAACTCGCCGCGCCTGATCCTTTCGAAGTGATCGTTGAGATCGGCGAGCGATTCGTAGCCGGCATTCATCACCCAGGCGTCGTCTATGTCCGGGTCGAATTCCGCGGCCGTATACTTTGGCGGTTCGTTCATCGCAAGATGAACGCTGAACAACGACCAGTCCTTGTGCTTGCAGTTTTTCGCATTGCCGAGGAAATCGGCGTCTCCGATCTCGCCATCGAGGAATTTCAGAAACGTCTGCTCGATATCGACATTGCTGGCGACCAGCTTGCGGGCCTCGACTTCCGTTCCGTCCAGCAGCCTGACACCGGCGGCCCTGCCGCCGCGCACGAGAATTTTTTCCACGGGCGCGGCCGGAAAAACGATGCCGCCGTCGGCAAGCAGAGTCCACCACAGCGCATGCGCCAGCTTATGCGAGCCGCCTATGCAGCACTGCCAATTGTCTATCTTGCCGGCAAGCAGCGGGAACGAAATCGCCAGTCCGACAACGTCGCTGCTGTAGGCGCATACCGAGGCGTGAAACGCCAGCATCGCCTTGATCTTATCGTTCTCGAAATGCTGGTTCAGAAAATCATTGATGCTCATGCTGCGCAGGCGGGCTCTCAAGAACTCGGATTTGTCCTCGACGCCCCATACGCTGAGCGCATTGGTGATCTCGTTCACGTTTATCGGCGGCGCAAACATCAGCGTGCCGACGAGCAGGTCCAGGAACCCCTTGACTTCTTCACAGAGTCGCATCCACGTGTCGGCGTCTTTTTGCGAGAAACGGGCCATCGACTCATATGTCTTATTCATGTCGGTGTGGATTGTGAGCGCCGTTCCATCCTCAAAGACGCTCCCCATTTGAACCGGAGGGTGCGCATATTTGAGGCCGTGCTGGAATAGATTGAGATCGTCATATACCGGAGACACACCGACGAGGGTGTGGTAGTTGGAGTGAACGTTATGCAGAAAACCGGGCCGGGTGAGTTCCTCGGTGCAGAGGCCGCCGCCCTCTTCGTGGCGCTTTTCAAATATCCCGACGCTCCATCCCGACTTTTGAAGGTAGCATCCGAGCGCCATACCATTGTGGCCTGCGCCTATGATGACGGCGTCAAAGCTTGCATCGGCCATGAATCAAACCCTCCATATTCTAACCCCCTTAGTGTCGTGTCAACGACAAACTTGCCTTTCGCCTTGTCGTGGCCCTAGTGTCGTGTCAACCGTATATTGTCGGTC
>CBDUSG010000184.1:0-6381 GCA_965369575.1 uncultured bacterium
AAGTTTCGATCCGAGATTTTTCCCATGCCGTCGCCGGGATTCGTCAGGCATCTCAGCGGCGAAGCCAGCCAGCTTTCCTCGCTCAGCGAAATATCGCTCAGTTTCCTGAAAACCTGTTTTACGCCCGTCCCCGTAACGTCATAAAGGTTAAATCCCATCGGATGCTGGATGACTCCCGCGGTTTCAATATATGGGATCCCCGGCGTCAGCTCCGATCGCGTAATGTAGTTGCGGTGAATATGCGCGGAAAATACAGCCGTGACGCTCGGGAAACCGGAGATGGCTTTCTGGAATTCCCTGTGGTCGTGTATCACGCGGTTCTCCTGCACGTCACCGTTGACGGGATGGTGAGCGAAAATGAACGCGCGTTTTGACGAGTTCCGTGCGAGATCGTCCACCAGCCACGATATTTGTTTCTCGCCGAGGAATCCGCGCTCCTGCTCGCCCGTCCAGCAAGTGTCGAGCAGAACGAAATGGAATCCCTTATGATCGAACGAGCGATACACCTGTTCGGTACCGGCGAAATCGATCCAGTCGGCCTTAAAATTCTTGTTCCGCAGATGGTCGTGATTGCCCGGGATGCAGTGTGTCGGCGGCTTCAGCCCGCGGACGGCATCGCTGTATGCGCGGAGTCTGTATTGCTCATAGACGTCGGTCAGATCGCCCTTGTTGATTATGAACTCGGGCGCGGCAAGGTTCAGATCGCGCACGAGACATTCGTGCGCATCGGCACACCGCCGGAAATAGCGGCCGTCGGGCCACGATACGCCGTCGGGCTTGAAGTGGTTGTCGCTGAAAGTTGCAAATGTGAAAAGAACCTCGCCCGCGTCCGGCAGCGTTCGAAGACGGAACTCCTTCTCCGGGCCGCCGCCCTTTCGCGCCAGGTGAAATGAATACTCGGAGTCGGGCTCCAGCCCGGTCAACTCGGCCCAGTGGTATTTCGAGGGCGAGCCTTCGGCCCATCGTATGGGGGAATTGCCGGCCGCCTCTTCGATCTCGAACTCGGCCCTTTCAGCGGACGCCCACGTGATTATCGCGCTGGTCGAGTCCACGGTCGCAACGTCGAGGTTATAGATATCGGGCGGATTCCGGCGAGTCGAGGTAACCTTCCCGAAATGGCCGTCGGGGGTCGGGTCGCCTTTTACCGAGTGGTTCCTCTTGCACTCGCGCCGGACCAGCCAGGTCGCGCCTCCGATAGCGCCAAAAAAAATGGTCGCAGCAAGCGCACCCAGACCGATAAAAATGCGGCGTGTCGTTTTCTTCACGGCGTAGTCTCGTCGACGCTCAGCTTCCGGTAACCGCCTCGATGGAAGCGCGCGTGATTTTTACCATGCGCTCGAGCTGACCGCTTGTGAAAGTCAGGTGCGGCATCAGCACTATCACGTTGCCGAGGGGGCGTATGATCATCCCGCGCCGTCTCGCATCTTCAATGACCCTTGTCCCGATCTTTTCGCCGGGCTCGTACGGCTCGCGGGTCGCCTTGTCCTTGACAAGCTCGATGCCCACCATCAGGCCCGTCTGACGGATGTCGCCGACGTGAGGCAACTCACGAAGAGGCGCGAGAAGGCCCTTGAGGAATTCGGCTTTCGATCGCACTTTCTTCACCGTCTTTTCTCGCTCGAAGATTTCGAGGTTTGCTATCGCGGCCGCGCAGCCCAGAGGATTGCCCGTGTAGGTGTGCCCGTGAAACATTGTTCGGAACTCGTCGTAGCCGCCGAGGAAACCCTCATAGATTTCGTCGGTCGCCAATGTCGCCGCGACCGGCAGATATCCTCCGGTAAGGCCCTTTGCGGTCGCCAGGATGTCCGGCGCGACGCCCTCGCGTTCGCATGCGAAAAGCGCGCCGGTGCGCCCCATGCCGACCGCCACCTCGTCTGCGATCATAAAAATGCCGAATCGCGAGCATAGCTCACGCACCCGGCGAAGATAGCCCTCGGGCTGCGTGATGATCCCGCCGGCCGCGAACACGAGCGGCTCTATCACGAGCGCAGCGACCTCGTCGGAGTGCTGCTCGAGCGTTTTCTCGAGCGGCTCGATGCACGCCATTGCGCAGGTGGACTCGTCGAGTTCGAGCGGGCACCGATAGCAATAGGGCGAAAGCACGCGTATCGAATCCATCAAGAGCGGCCTGTAAAGCTCGTGAAAAAGATCGATGCCGCCGACGCCGACGCTGCCGATCGTATCGCCGTGGTATGAGTTGTCGAAACATATGAATCTCGTGCGCCGCCCGTGCTTTCCGCTTCGGTGCTGCTGCCAATACTGGAAGGCCATCTTCAGGCCGATCTCGACGGCGGTCGAGCCGTTGTCCGAATAGAAAACCCGGGACAGGCCCTCGGGCGCGCGCTCGACGAGCATCTTCGCGAGCCTCACCGCCGGAACGTTCGAAAGGCCCAGAAGCGTCGAATGCGCCACCATGCTGAGCTGCTGCCTTATAGCCGCGTCGATCGCGCGCTTTCTATGACCGTGTACCGTCACCCACAGCGACGACACGCCGTCCAGGTAGCGCTTCCCCCGAACGTCGAACAGGTAGGCGCCCTTGGCGCGGTCGATTATGATGGGGGTCTCCGACTCATAATCCCGCATCTGAGTGAACGGATGCCAGATGTAACGCAGGTCGTCGATCTCCAGCCGCTCGGCGTCCTCGCGCCCGTGTTTTTTTTCCGCCATTAGAGGATCGTTCTCCTTTTCTCTCTCTTCTTTTTCTCTCTTTTGGAAAAGAGAGACAAAGAAGCAAAAAGAGAGAAAATATGAGATTGGCGAATTGCCTCGCAAATCGACAATCTCTTGTCTCCACGTCTCCGCCGCCGTCTTCCGGTTTATTGCGGCACTCATACAGACTGAGCAAGGATAAGCAGCATCCGCAAGGGCGGCGGCGTCATTCAGCCTCGATGCATTCTCCGAAGACGACTCAGCAGTTTTCGGATATCAATGTATTTTTCGGTCGCCTCCAGCAATCCTTCCGCATTTCCGTCCTCGACCGAAACGCCGGGCAGTCGCGGCAAAACGCCCAGCAGCGGCGCGTCGGCATATCGGCGGATCACGTCCGGATTAGTCCGCTCGGCGAGCGACGGCTTTTCCGGATAACCGTTGATGACCACTCCCGCAATATCGATGTCTCTCGCGCGGGTGGCCTCACAGCTCAAAACCGTGTGGTTGATTGTTCCCAATCCCGGCCGCGCGACGAGGACAATGGGAGAGCCGAGGGCTTCGATCAGATCGATCATAAAATATTTCTTCTTGATCGGAACGAACAGCCCGCCCGCACCCTCGACGACCAGCGCCTCGTGTTTTTCCGCCAGTTTTTTGAACGCGCGAAATATCTTCCGCGTGTCGATGCGAACACCCTCGCGCCGGGCCGCAACTTCGGGCGCGAGCGGGTCGCGGAGCATATAGGGGCATATCAGATCAGGATCGTCCTCGCTCGCGCTCGCTCGAATCAGGTAATCGACGTCTTCAGATATTCGCGTGTCCCCGCGCGTTCGGCAGCCGGTTACGGCGGGCTTCATGACTCCGACGTCGATCCCGCGTTTTTTCAATGCCATCGCCAGGCCCGCGGCGACTACGGTCTTGCCGACTTCCGTGTCGGTTCCGGTTATGAAGACGGTGAATCCCATCGGCAATGCCTCAGCCCTTCAGCCTCAGCGCCTCCAGCATCTGCCGTGCGCGCGTCGGGTTGAATACGCCGCATTCGCAGGGTTTCGCCAGATGATATGCGCCGTCCTCGGGTGTTATTCGCTCCAGCTTCACCTCTTCGATCACCTTCTTTATCAGGTTGAAAGAAACCATGCCGTGTCCGCACATGCTGTTTATCTCAACGATTTCTCGTGGTGGCAGCATGTCCTTTCTGCCGAGAATACCGAGCGATTGCTCGGCGCTGTGCCGCGTCAGACCGGCCTTGCGGCAGCATTCACTCACCTCTTCCAGCAGGCCGCTGATGTTTATCGGGATGCCCAGGTCGGCCTCCTTCAGGTCGGCGACAACGGCGGCCACGGCTTCGACGTTGTCGAACGCGGCGGTGATTGCCATCTCGCCCTCCAGTTCCTCATCGATGCGCCGAGCGTCGATGCGCCTCATGGCCATGTCCTCGATCTTCGACGCGTTAACGGGGCGGTGCTTCAGGCATATCTCGGTGAAACGCCTCAGCTTCTCGGGCAACTCCGGCGAGATGCTGCGCGTCGGCGTCGCGAAAACGACAAAGTCGTTTCTGAGCGCTTCTGCGGTTCCCTTCCTGTGGAGCGTGTTTGTCAAATCAATCCTCCAGCCTCACCGGGCGTCCCAGCCCGAGGTTGGTCTTGCCGTTAGGCGAGAGCGCATAACCCGCCTCGGCGCATACCGTCTCGTACGGGACGCTCCCGTCGTCCCCACATTTGCTGGACACGCCGACGCTGATAACGGTGTCGAGTTCGCCCGCGACATTTTCCACCGTCTTCAGGACGCTTGGAAGCTCGCTCGATCTCACCTTAAGCTCGATAATAGCCGAGAGCACCTTTTCGCCGAGAATGTCCTCGCGCAGACCTGCGTTCTGAACGTCACTCATGAGAGCGGTAAGCGGATTTTCGGATTCGAACTTGACGCCGAGCGGCGCGAGCGCCCGCATCATCTTGTCGATTTCCGAAAAAAGGACTCCCGTGCCCGGGCGGCCCAGATCGATGACGATCCCGGCTTCACCGGGGCCGATGCGGCCCGTTATGTCGTTCGTCTTGATCTCTTCGGTCCCGCGCCCGGCCATTCCGGTGCTGTCGTGGGTCGCTGTGGGATCGCTGAATGCCCGCCGCAGCGAGCGCGGCCACTCGAGATCCGCCGGATCGAGCGCGCCCGTGGGGCATGCGTCCATTCGCGCGTCGTAACGGAGGTTGAAGATCGCGAACAGTTTTCTCAGCGCTCTGACTATTCTCGGATTCAGGTTTTCCGATTCGCAGCATCGATAGCAAGTGTTGCACTCGACGCATTCGTCCTCGTTGACGGCAGCAAGCCCGTCCTCGATGCGTATGACTCCCATTGTGCAATACGCCATGCAGTTGCCACAGCCTACGCACTTTTCTTCGTCAATCTTCATCGGATTCCCTTCGAAACCGAATTCTCAGACGCGGTCGCATTTTCTTGCGGCCCGCGCGAACGCGTCGAGCGCAGACTCGACGTCGGCCGTAGTGTGCTCGGACATAGGCACGACTCTCAGTCGAGACGCGCCCTCCGGCACCGTTGGCGGCCTTATCGCCTGGGCGAAAACGCCTTCTTCGAGCAGCGCCTCGGCCATGCGCACGCACTCGCGCGCGCCGCCTATGATGACCGGGATGATAAAAGTGTCGGAGGAGCCGACGTCGAAGCCGGCCGAGGTGAGCCCCTCTTTCAACAGCGCAGCATTCCGCCAGAGTCTCTCGCGTCTTTCCGGCTCGCGTTCGATGACCCTCAGCGCCTCGAGCGCCGCCGCGGCCGAGGCCGGAGGCAGCGCCGTAGTGAAAATGAAGCTGCGCGCCCGATTGACGAGAAAATCTATCAGCTCGCGCGAACCGGCGACAAACGCCCCGTAGCTTCCGAGCGCCTTACTCAGCGTGCCCATCTGGATGTCGACGCTTCCCTCGAGGCCGAAGTGCGCGGTCGTCCCTTTCCCGCCGGGGCCGACGACCCCTGTGGCATGCGCGTCGTCGACCATGAGATAGCAATCGAATTCGGATGCAGCCGCCGCCAGCTCGGGAAGCGGCGCGATGTCGCCGTCCATGCTGAAAACGCCGTCGGTGACGATGAGCCCGCGGCCGTCGGCCGTTTCTTGTAGCCCGCTTGGGGCAAGCATCTTTTCAAGAGCGCGCGCATCGCGATGCGGGACCACCTTTATGGCCGCGCGGCTGAGGCGGCAGGCATCGATGATGCTGGCGTGATTAAGCTCGTCGCTGTATATCACGTCGCCTTCGCGCATGAGGGCGGATACGACGCCGATGTTGGCAAGGTAGCCGGAGCCGAATGCGAGCGCAGCCTCGGTACCTTTCAGCGCCGCGAGAGCGCCCTCGAGCTGAACGTGGATCGGCAGCGTGCCCGCCACAAGCCGTGACGCGCCGGCGCCGGCGCCGTACTCGTCTACGGCCCTTTTCGCGGCATTCTTGACCGCGGGATGATTCGCCAGGCCGAGGTAGTCGTTTGTGCAAAAAAGCAGCGTCTCGCGGCCTTCGATGAGGACGCGCGGTCCGATCGGGCCGCCGATAAGTTTCGGCTTGCGAAACAGCCCGCGCGCCTGTATCTCTTCGAGTTCGCGAGCGATCGCGCTATGTTTTCGCGCCGTGGAGTCTTGTTGCGTTGTCGTCATGGCTCTCGGTCAATGTTCCTCCCGTCGCGACCCGAAGACCGAGATCGGCTATCATCTCAAGGTCTTCGCTCGAGTCGCGGCCCGGC
>CBDUSG010000185.1:0-6378 GCA_965369575.1 uncultured bacterium
ATGTACAATCCTCAATGGAAGTTCATATAGCTTTAGCGGCTCGATTATTAGAAGGAAGACTTGTAATGAAACGAATCGCTTTCATTTTCTTATCTGTGCTGCTTTGCTTGTCGGTATCGGGCGCTGCGCGGGCGGAAGAACCCGCATGGCTTTCGCCGGAGAGCGCTGAATCCATTCAAGGGCTGAACCTTCGCCTGCCTTCGCATCTTCCGAGGGCCGGAAGAGTCGAAGCAGAGCCCTTCCGCGAGGCAGCGCCGATCGTGATCGCGCCGTGGCCGACGTATGAATGGGCGGAATCGACTCCTGAGGCTCAGGGGATGAGCCGCGAAGTCCTGATCGAGGCCTTCAGATATGCCATCGCGAACCGATCCAAGGCGGTGGTCGTCATTCGGCACGGCTACATCGTCGGCGAGTGGTACGCCGAGGGCTGGGACAAAAACCGGAGACAGACGGGCTTCTCCATGGCGAAGAGCTTTTCGAGCGCAATCGTCGGGATGCTCATCGACGATGGGCTTATCGGCAACGTCGACAATAAGGCGGCCTGGTATGTCCCCGAGTGGCGCGACGCCCGGCACAGGACCGTCTCCGTCCGCAACCTGCTGAGCATGAATTCGGGATTGTACTATGATCCTTTCACCGATTATATTCTCTTGCCCAGCCAGCCCGACCAGAGCGCGTTCGCAGTCGGGCTGCCGATGGAGGCGTATCCCGGTACCACGTGGGTCTACAACAACAGCGCCTGCCAGGTGATCTCGGAACTTGTCCTGCAGACGTCCGGCATGCAGGCGGCCGACTACGCGCGCGAGCGGATGGGGAACAAGATCGGCATGTGGAACGCCACGTGGATGACCGACCAGGTCGGCAACACGCTGACATACCAGTCGGTCATAGCGTCGGCGCGCGAGTTCGCCAAATTCGGATACCTTTATCTGCGCCGGGGCGAATGGGACGGCGAGCAGATAGTAAGCCGCGAATGGGTGCTCGAGTCGACCCGGCGCTCGCAGTCGCTGCAGATTTTCTACGGCTATCTCTGGTGGCTCAACACATGGGGTCTATGGTGGCCGGACGTTCCCGCAGACGCATATGCCGCCATGGGGCTGAACGAAAAAAGGATATATGTCGTGCCCAGCCTCGACATCGTTGCCGTAAGGCTCGGCGCGGGCCAGCCCTCATGGTCGGACAACGATTTCCTTGGACCGGTCTGCAACTCGGTCACGTCCATGCCCATAATGAGTCCCTGATTGCATTACATGTGGACGCGCCCGCGATCACGCCGCTTGATTATCATAGCCGGTGACTCGCCGGAACAAGACACATCCTCGCGCAGACCATGCTTTGACCGCCCGGCCGGGTGGATGCTAGAATACCACTCACGAGTCTCCCTTGAGTGCAGCGCCAAAAGGAGGTTGCCGGATGGGCAATGATGTCTTGATCAAAAACGGGATGGTCATGGACGGCTCGGGCGAGCCGGCCGTCAGGGCCGACGTCGTAGTCAACGACGGGCGCATCGAGGACGTCGGGCTCTTTCCCGACGCCGATGGGACCCGCGTCATAGACGCGACGGGGCTTGCCGTTGCGCCCGGATTCATCGACGCTCACACGCATCTGGATTTTTTCCTCGCGTCACCCCGACACGCCGAGGTCCTCGAAAGCTGGGCTCGCCAGGGCGTGACCACCATCGTCGCGGGCAATTGCGGCTATAGTCCGGCGCCGATAAATCACGAATACGAAGATACGGTCAGCACGTATTGGAACTTCGCCTTCCCGCGCGACGGGCTCAAGTTCGAGTGGACGACGATGGACGAGTACCTCAGCCATCTCGAGCGGATAGGGCAGGCGTTCAATGCGGCGATACTCACGGGCCACGGCATGCTCAGGACCAACGTCATGGGGTTCGAGGCGCGGTTCGCGGAGCCGGAAGAGATCGCAAGGATGAAAAAGATGCTGCGCGAATCGCTCGAGGCCGGCTCGATAGGGCTTTCGCTCGGACTCTACTATGTCCCCGGCATCTTCTCGCATACGGACGAGATAATCGAGGTCGCCTCGGTTCTTTCCGATTTCGGCGCGCCGCTGGTCCCGCACACGCGCGGCATGAGCGAAACATACGGCGAGGCAGTCCGCGAAGTCGTGAAGGTGGCCGAGGAACTGCAGATCCCGCTGCATATCTCGCACCACGGCAGCTTCGTGCGCGACGATCCGAGCGTGATAGAGCGCGCGAACAAGACGATCGCAGAGGCTCGCGAACGGGGCGTCGAGGTCGGGTACGACATGATCCCTTATTCGACAGGCTCGACGACGCTGCTCTCGCTCTTTCCGCCGGAGGCGTTTGAAGGCGGGCTCGACAAGTTCTTCGAAAGGCTCACCGATCCCCTTGTGCGCAGGCGTATAGTCAACGGCTGGGAGACCGTCGTGCCTTCCTGGCCCAACTGGGAGCACCACTGGTGGACGGACAACCATTATCACAATGCGTTCAACTCGTGGTCGCTCATCTGCCTGAGCGGATTCCGCAAGGAGGATAACCGGCGCTTCGAGAACATGAGCGTCGAGCAGATCGCGGCCGATCTCGATAAGGACCCGTTCGAGACGGTGTTCGACCTCACGCTCGAGGAAAAGGGCAGGATCATTGTGACCGGCGGCGCGTTCGACAATCCGATGGATGACGCGTCCCTCGCCGATGCCGTGGCAGACCCGCAGTGCTCGATAGCCTCCGACATCGTCGGCGGCGACCACAGGACCATAAACCCGGCCGCATACGGAACGTTTCCCAAGGTGCTGGGTCGCATCGCTCGCGACGCGGGCATCATGACGCAGGAAGAGGCCGTGCGCAAGATGACGTCCCTTCCCGCGAAGCAAATGGGACTCAAGGATCGCGGCGTAATCCGCAGGGGCGCGCATGCGGATGTTACCATATTTAATCCCGAAACCGTGATCGACCGCGCCAGCTTCGGCCGGCCTTACCAGATGCCGGTGGGAATCGACTACGTCCTCATCAATGGCAGGATTGTGCTCGAGAAGGGGAAGTATCACGCCGGCGCATTGGCGGGGCAGGTCATACGGAGGAAATAGCAGGTCGGTGATAAAGTGTCCGGGTCGGCTTGTACCGCACGCAGGAGATCGTGTCATGGCAAGACGAAAAGCAAAGCCCGGCCGGGATATTGAAAAGGGATATCCCGCAAAGCAGTTCGTCTCGAAACTTCGGCGATTGGCGGATTGTATCGAACAGGGAAAAAGATTCAGGATACAGGTCGCCGGCGAGCGCGTCTCCGTGCCGCCCGATGCGATCATCAACATAGAACACGAGCGAGAGGGCCGCAGCGAAGAAATAGAGTTTCAGATGAAGTGGTGATCCTGGGTGTCTGCGCTTTTCTTCATTTCCGCCGGCAAGAGACAAGCGGTGAGGAACTTATCGAATGAGAGCGTCGAGGCGCCGCGCCTCTGCCCGCCACTAGGACAGAGAATTACGGTCCATTCGACTCTTCGAAGATTTTCACGTCCTCGCTGTCGAACGCGTCCAGCAGCAGATACAGGGGGAATACTTCGAGAGGGAAACAGACACCTTGTGCCTTCACATCCTTGCTCAGTATGAGCCGCGCCATTGCCACCGCGCTCATTGCGGTTACACCATAGTCGGACGGACCCACAAGGGTGATCTGCGCGGCACAAGGCGCGCCCGCCTTTGTTCCAGTTACATCCACCGCGACTGCGATTGTTTCCGGCTGTGGCGGCCCCTTGCGTTTCAGCGAATTGATTATCTTCGCCAATCTTAGGCCGATTCGTTCGCTGTTGAACACTTTCAGGATACCGAGCCTGTTCAGGAATGCGAGGACGGCATTGAGCCACGATTTTTCAAAGCCCGTCCAATAATTGACATTTCGCGCATCACATTTTTCTGCCACAACAGAGGCCTCATCGTATTTGATAAGGCGCAGAGTTTTCCTGCCGAATGGCTCAGGGAACTGAAAGGTTCGTTGTACAGTAAACCCGGGCTTCACGGACGATCTTCTCTCATTATGGAACACGACCGGCTGAGCAAACAGGCCGAGCATCGCCGCTATGCCGGCGGGACCCACAACCGCTGCACTGTTCTGTAACATTCCTACGTGAATGGATTCAACGTTCTGACAAGTTCCACCGGCATGCTTTGCCATAATGCCGGATAACCCGGGGAAAAGGCCGGCTCCCATTACAAGTGCGGTACGCTGTGACGACGCTCTTTCGTGGAGCGCCTTCACCTTGTCGATAAGGTCAGGATAGAGGGTGATATCCAGGCATGGAATTCGGGATTCCACGCACACGGTCTGTACCGACGGTTCTTTCTGTTTGCACGCGACGATAGCCGCATCCACATTATGAAGTGCGCTCCTGACGCTCCCCTCGTCGCGAACATCGACCACACGCCAACTTACGTTCTCTCCCAGCGCCCCCGCAAAATCGCGTGCTCGTCTTCCTTTGTAATCGCCCACAGTCAGCGCGCCAGGGCCGAATTGGCGAATCACTTCCCTGCAGACCAGCCTACCGACCCCTCCGGCGGCGCCTATCACCAGGATATGTGAGTTTGGAGACACGACGTTTAGGTGGTATTCCTAACCTGGCGGCGTCAACAGACGACCCATCAACTTCTCGGCTTCCCGCACAAAATCAGCGCTGCCACACGGACGTCCAGTCCGTGCTTTGTCTCTCAGCGTCCCCACTTGCTTCGGATCGGTTCGAAGCAGTTTTTTCCAGTCGAGGTCCAAATCGAACGGGTCGACTTCGGTGACCTGTGGATCGCTCACTCTGGATCTCACCCGCAAAGCCGCGCTTGACCAAGGATAGTCCCACGCGTATCGTGCAAGCTTTACACGAACGGGATTCCGTTCAACGTACCGCACCGCCGCTATGAAATGGAGATACCGTCCCGAATTTTCAAGAACTCCCCAGATAAACCTTCCCGTAGTCCCAGCCGGTCATGGGGGTTCCTCCTTCGGCGACGTCTGCTGCAAGCGCTTCTCCGATGAATAGCGTGTGGTCGCCGGCGTCGACAGTCTCGACGAGGCGGCAATCGAGATGCGCGAGCGTATCTTTCAGGATCGGGCAGCCGGTCTCGAGCGTGATGCATTCGAGGCCCTCGAACCTCTGCGCGGGCTGGGGCAACTTGAACCGGGCGATGATCCGCGTATCTTCCTTATCGAGCACGTGCAGCGCGAACGCGCCCGTTTCCAGGACGATCGGGTGCACACGGCGATTCTTGCGAATGGCGGCCATGACCAGCGGCGGCTCGTGCGATACCTGCGACACCCACGACGCGATCATCCCGTGCTTTTCGTCGTCCTTCATCGTCGTCAGCACGTAGATGCCGTATGTGAAGCGAGACATCGCTTCGATTATTTTGTCTTTCATCGCGCGCTCCTTTGCTCCATCGGCGTCATCAGCCGCGCCGAAGCACTTTGCCGTGGAGCTGGCCGGATTTATATCGGCCTTTGTCGACGACAACTTTTCCATTGAGCAGGACGTATTCGATCCCGACCGAGTCCTCGGACGGGCTCTTGAGCGTGGCGCGATCGGCGACGGTGTCCGGATCGAAAACGACGACGTCGGCCGCAAGACCTTTTCCCAAAAATCCGCGATCCTTTATCCCCGCGCGGCTCGCGGGCAGCGACGTCATCTTGCGGACGGCCTCCTCGAGCGGCATCAGCTTCAGTTCGCGCACGTAATGACCGAGTATCCGCGGGTAGTTGCCCCATGAGTTCGGGTACTGCCAGCCCTCGCGCGTGATGATGCAGTCGGTCTCGAACGAGTTCAGCGGATGCGCGAGCACCCTGCGCAGCACGGATTCGTCCTCGTCGTTTCCGCTGTATTGAGCGAGGAATATGCGCGCGAGCCCTTTGCTCTCGACGACGAGATAACAATAAGTGTCGAACGGGTCCTCTCCGCGCTCGGCCGCGATCTCGGCCATGTTCTTGCCCTCATATTGCGTGAGGCCCGGCGACGCGCCCCACATCAGCGTCAGGTCCTCGTAGCCGAACTGGAGCATGCCTTTCGCCATCTCGAGCTCGCCGTGTATTCTCTCGCGTATTTCCGGATTCTGCAGGTTGCTGACGAGGTCGGGCAGCGCCCATGCGGGAAAGATGACGGCGATCGTCGAGATGCCGACCGTGTATGCGTATGCGTCGAAGCCGATGTCGAGCCCGCGCGTGGCGGCGGCCTCGATTTCGCCGAGGACGGCGTCGGTGGTGTCCTCCCACGTCTTTTTTCCGACGAAGATCAGGTGCGAAATCTGAAGCGGCTGGTCGGTCAGCTCGCCGACCTTGATGAAATCCCTGACCGAGATCAGGTTGTGCGGCTCGCCTCCAATCTCTTCATACGCGGGCGAGACCCAACTGTAGGCCTGCAGGTGCG
>CBDUSG010000186.1:0-6369 GCA_965369575.1 uncultured bacterium
CCTCCATATGCTCGCGACTTTGCTGGATGTTGTGGTAGCCGAGCACACCAAAGATGAGTACCACGCTGCCCACAACACAGATGATGAGCTTGATGGTGAGACTACTCGATATATTGAATACGAACCTGAGCAGATTCATTGTTCTGCCTTCCGCCGAGGGCTGAACGCTGGAAGCCCCTCATCTTCCGGCTGGGGTGAAGACCCGCTGGGAACGGGTCTTTTGATGGTTTCTGCTCTGCAATTATTCTATCCTATTTTCGCTCCGTGGTCAAGTGATGGAAAGGGCCGTCCCGGAAACGCCCGAGGCAGCCCAGAACAATGACCATTTTTTCCTTTTACTCCCGGGACGCTCTCAGCATCTTTTGTATTCGCTCTCCGGCCGAATGGTCACATCTCGGCTTCTGAAGGGACAGGATCCGACATTTCCGGCACGCCCGCAATCCGTCGTATCGGGACCAGATATTCGAGCACATCGGTGGTTTCCTCTTCTTCCTTTTCCTCTGGGAAAATGGGCAGGAACTTTACCGCGGCGGCAAATGCGGCAAATCCGATGGCCACCAGGAATACCATGGCTCCGATCTCCATGACCGACGGGAAATAGTCTACTCCGGACGACCCCAGCATCCCGGTGATGCTCAGATTCAGTCTGTTGAGAACGAGCCCGATGATCACAACCAGTGCGGAGATAAAGAGCCCTCGCTGACTCTCGCGCACTTTTCGCATTCCCAGGAGCACGAGCGGCGCCACCACGCCGACGCCCATCTCGAGCAGGAACATTTTGCTTTCATGGCTCCCGTCGACAAGCATGCCGAGTGCGTCCCTATTGTGGAGGTCCTTCACTTTCATGACGAGGTAAACGGCGAGCATCACAAACACGATTCTGCCGACCTCGCTCAGAATTTCCATGTCGAGCCGCAGCTTGAAAGCGCGACGGCTGAGGTAGGATCCGAATATCACCATCGAGAATCCGACCGCAACTGCGGACACGAAAAACATGTACGGCAAAAGCGGAGTGTACCAGAGAGCGTGCAGCCGCCCCGGCACGATCAGAAACATCGAGCCCAGCGATGACTGGTGGAGAGCGGACAGGATAAAGCCCGCTATCACGAGAGGGACAATTATCGATTTCACTATTCGGGCCGGCCTGTCCCATTTCAGCCTCCTGAACAGCATCGGACTGAATTCGAGCGATAGCACCGTTGTGTACAACATCACGCAGATCGCCACTTCGAACATGACCGAATGCGGATTGGCAAAGACCATCGGATGCCAGACCCGCAAAGGCCGCCCCAGATCGAATATCAAGGCGAAAACGAATAGCGTGTAGAAAAGGAGACCCGTTAACACTATAGGGCGCAGCAGGGGGCGATATCTTTCCATGCGGAAGACGTTGACGGCGGTCGCCACACAGAAGGCTCCTGCCGCCAGCCCGACAAAACACAGCTTGACGCCGACCCAGAGTCCCCATGGGAATTTGTCGCTCAACGCGGTCGCGGCTCCCAGTCCCTTGGAAAACCTTACATAGCTGATATACAACCCCGATACGAATATGATCGCGAAGACCACGTTCCAGAAGGTCAGCCTGGGCATCCATTTCCTGTTCATCTTATTCACCTTTCCATTTATTTGAATTTCACCCTGACGGCCGGTCTGCCTTTCAGTGTCTCCGGAGCCGATCTAAATCGTCTTTGGGATCTGTAGATGGCTCGAGTCCACTCGTGGAAAGATCCTCGGCCTGCTTTATCCTTTCTTCCTCCAGCATCATGCGCCGGTTGATTATCCAGGCTATCCCGCCGAGGAAGACTCCGCTGACCAGAACGAAATCCGGGACCTTGGACAGAACGTTCCACGTCAGGAGCGGGAGCGGCTTCTCGATAACACCCGACGGGAATCCCGCCTCTTCGAAGGAGATGCCCGAGATGAAAAGCATCGACGTACCTCCCACCTCGTGCTCGCCGAAAATGTGCTTGATATACTCGGCCGGGCTTTCGGCGATGCGACTGCGCGCCTCGACAAGCAGTTCGTCGCGATCACCGAAGATGGTGGCCCCGGTGGGGCATTGTTCCGCACAAGCCGGCTGCTCGCCAGCAAGCACACGGTCGTCACAGAACCAGCATTTCTTTACGAGGGGGACCGGCGAGTTCCACTCGTAAGTCGGTATCTGGAAGGGGCAGGCCTGGATACAGTACCTGCACCCCATGCACAGGTCCTCGTTGTAGACAACAGGCCCTTCGGCGAGCTTGTAAAGCGCCCCGACCGGACATACCGAAACGCAGGCCGGGTCCACGCAATGCATGCACATCCTGCGGATGTAGTAGTCGCCCCTTTCGATAACTTTGGTAAACTTACAGGCCGACAGATCGGATTGATCGCAGTCGGGCAGGTTGTTTTTTGCCTGGCAGGCGTCTTCACATGCGAGGCATCCTATGCACAGTGTCGTATCTATCAGCATTGCCTTCGGCATTTTTTTCCTCCAAGCCGGCTCCTCAGGAATTTTTCAGGAACTGTTCATTGAACGCTTTCCACGCCTCGTCGTCGAGGGATTCAAGCACATTGTCGAGTGCAAGGCCGCCGTCCTGCATGGTAACGCCCACCATCCGCAGCCTCGGCATCTGCGCAGAAACCAATTGCTGGAGCCTGAACAGCTCGCTGTATATCCACCTGACTCCATCCTCAGCTATTTTCAATACCTTGAGATCTTTCGAAAGATTCTGAGGGCGCACCCTGCAAACCCAGTCGCTCGAGCCCATGTCCGCGCCGCGGCCGAGGGAGTCGTTCACCTCTGTTACAACGCCGTCAACGGGAGAGACGAATTCGGCGGCTCGCGTGCCTTGCTTGAGCGAAAACAGTTTCTGGCCGCGCCGCACTTCCCGTCCGACTTTGGGAAGCTCGATGTCGTTGATTTTCCCTATCGCCTTGCGCGCCAGCGGGCTCACACCTATTTCGGCATCGCCCGACTTTTCTATGGCGGCCCAAGTGTGGCCCTCGTGGAGGAAAACGTTGGGCGGTGGGGTGATGTCGAAATCGGCCAGCGAAGCGACCATTCTGGAGTAATTCGCCGGAACGCCGGTCGCCTTCTCCGGAGGATCGGGCATGAAGTATCCATACACATTCTCGCCCCGCCTGGCTTCTATGGCCTGGATTATCATCTCTATGGCCACGAAGGCCAGCACTATGGCAACAACCGCTATCGGTACCATTGTTCTTTCCTTTCTCATCCACTTGCGGGCGCCGCATCGATCAGCCGGCGCGAGGATTCACAGGTTCACCGTATGACGTCGTCCGTCCGTTCTATCATGAACATCTGCTCAACCAGCCTGTTCCAATCCGCAGTGTCAAATTGGGTGGCGAGTCCCTCCTCGGGCATGCCTCCGTCCTGATACACAACGCCGAGGCTGCCTGCAAACATGGATCTGAGTTGCGACGCCGATTCTTCCATCCAACTTCTGGCGAACTCGCCGTAGAGGAGGTTGCGCAGGTTGCGCTTCAGATCGCGAGTCTTAAGCATGATCAGCCAACCGGCGCCATAGGGTTCCTTCGGCAGCACATCCGGACTCTCGATGGCGCGACCGTTTATGGCAATCACTTCTCCGTCGATCGGGCAAAGGACATCGAGTTTTTTCTCCTCCCGACGCAGCGACAGAACCCTTTCGCCCTGCCTGTACCTTTTGCCCACCCGCGGGAACTTGATCGAATCGGGTCGGCCGATCAGTTTTCCCGCGAACTCGTCGATTCCGATTACAGCGGTTCCCGCCTCTTGCGGGGCAACCCATGAGTGCCCCTGATGATAGTAAAGGCTCTCCGGCATCGCGTATCCCTCAACCCGTGTAGTACCCTCTGTAGCCGATGGAAGAACCACTATAGGCAGTGGCGCAGGGACTGCGGCTCCTTTCGCAGGAGCATTGGCCGGCAGATCGCCATTAGATGCGGCCTTTAAGGCCATTCGCTTTTTCATTCGTTCCGAAATCAAACTGATGCCAATGATCACAGCGAACGTGAGGAACGCCAGTATAATAGGCATTTCGTTCCTCCTCTCTCTTGGCTGAACTGAATTTTGCCTGATTCATCCATCAACTTCGCCTTTCTGTCGCTCTCATTCCGCGCACTTAGTAGGGCAAGAACCTTGCCGGAAGACTTTTCACAACTCCAAATGATTACATATCAAGAGATTATGCAGACGAAGCACCGGCGAATGTGGAACTGCTGGAAGAGGCAATAATTGTAGCGTTTCGCATCATCTTGGTTAAGCTCTTTAGATGGAAGTGGTTAAGAAGATGAAAAATGCAATACCGACTGTTGAGATACTCAACAGTGGGTTGTGAGTCTATTCCCGGGAAGGATGAAAATCTCCAGCCTTAAAGATTCGGAGCGGGCGCCATGTTCAGCCGAGCCGCCTTGGTGGGGGTCTGGGAAGGAATATTGAACTCATCACCTCCCAGTGTCGCGTCAACCGTATATAGTTGATTTCAGCGAGCCGAGAAGCGGTTAGCTGCAAGGCGCACTTCTACTCCACTGCCTGCTTCACTTTTATCCCGCCGTTTGGAGCTTGAGATAGCAAGTATTCGGCTTTTTCTTCTTTTCTGTTGCGTTTTTCATCGGTTTTAGGTTCCTCGGGGCGCCCAGCGCACCACAGGCATCGATCAAAACATTTTTTATCGGTTCCGTGGGATCGCGGCAAAACGTGTCCGGGAACTGGGAAAAGCCATCGTGGAAAGAAGTCAAGCTTTGATCCGGGCAGGAGGATATTCTTCAACCCGACAAAGTTTGAACAAATATTCTCAGTAATTTATTCTGTCGATTCGGTCGAATTATCAACACCAAAATAAGCTTGATAAACATTTATTCTTCTGGCAGCCCACATGTTGGGCTCTCTTTCATTTCTTGTCTTTATGAGATCGAAGATTTCTCTGGCCTTTTCTTTGTCTCCTTTTTGATAGGCATACTTCATAGCCCATTCGAAATCCCGATAATAGAAGAACCTGTCATTTGCCCATTCCTTTGTTCCTTGGTCCGCAACCATTTCGTTAAACAACGCATAGGCTTTAGGTTCATCATAGTTTGTGTAATCACGGAGCAAGGATCTTTTCAGGTTCTCACTGATGATGGCTGAATGTTCACGTCTGATAAAGCGTTCCTTTTCTTCTATTGCCTGCAGAACTTCTTCCTCTGGGAAGAAATCTTTCTCATATGAAGTGTCAGTCATGCCATATTTCAAATATTGTTGCAGCAGGGAGTATTTTTCCTCAAAATCTTCTCTGTCCCCGAATCTCTCTCTAAACATGTCAAGCACTCCTTGATGAATTTGCCCGATCAGTTCATTGTGTGTTTTGCCGGATGTTCTTTCTTTGATCCTCTCTTGGAGAGATTCGAGGTCTGAATACTCTTCCACCCGCCCTCCTTCAAGACACCGGTAAAGGGAGTAGTCCAGGGCGATCGCATACTCACCGGAAAAATCTGAAAATATATAATCATGGTTCACTCTGCCGTAGGGACTCGACGAAAAAATGACATATCCCAAATCGGGGTCGAGATACATCAGGGTCACTATTGAATCGATTTCATTCAACTCGGCGGGACATTCCATCCGGGCCAAATTTCCGGTTATCTTTGTCCTGAACCATCGAACGAGGAGTGCGGTTTGCTCAATGCGTGATTGAGAAAGGCCATGGCCTAGCTCATGGAAGGAGATTTGCAGGAGGCCTGTCAGGCCGCCACGCCTAGGTTTTCGCAGATATATGTCACCGTTACCCCAGTTGATACCAGCTATTCCATAATATTTATATTTCTCGCCAAACAGGCCAAACAGCATTCCCACCATTTCGGCTGTACGGACTCTTAACGGTTTGGTTTTTTCGTCAAAGAGCGTGAATCTGAACTGCCCAATGTCTTCGCCGTGAGTCAAGTAGTATACTTCAGCCAGAATATCGGCTATGTCAGACATATCGTCTATTTTTTCGTTATCCACTAACAGCAGGCGATAATACTCCTTGTCTATCTCGCCGTCGATGGTTCCCGCTATTGGTTTTCCCTGTTTCGGATAGAGTAAAAGGCAAAAAACCACGGTACCCAAAAGCAAGAGGGTACCTATTACCACACCGATCTTCTTGACATGCCTCCTCACAAAGCCTCGCTTCTTGGATTTTTTCCTGACAGTCTCTTCTCGATGTTCTTCTTCAGTCATTACACAATCAGGCTTTCGCAATTTCGGTCTTCGCGGATATCAACATAACGGGTCCAATGATTATACTATATCAGGCGGGTAATACTGTTGCGAAACGGCCACCGAATTCACGGGGGCGGTAACGGAATGAGTGATGGTGAGACTGTGTTCTGGGATATCCAATATTCTCACTCGACAGGTCCGTTCAA
>CBDUSG010000187.1:0-6364 GCA_965369575.1 uncultured bacterium
CGATCTCGCGAGGCGGCCTGAAGATCACGGGTATACATGGCGACTTCGACCTCGATGTCCCGGCGGTCTCAGACGTTTCGGAGATCGATTTCCGCGATGACGACGCGGTGTTTCTCACGACGAAGACTCACGACACCGAGGCGGCCATCGACAGGCTGGGCGAGCGGGCGGCGGGGCTCGTCGCCGTCTGCTTCCAGAACAGCGTGCGCAACGAGGAGTTCGCCGCCGGGCGCTTTAAGCGGGTTTACGGCGGCATCGCGTTTTTCGGCGCGAAGTTCCTCGAGCCCGGCAAAGTCATTCACACGGCGCAAGAAAACCTCGGCATCGGGCTGTATCCGGACGGGCTCGATGAGACGGTTGACGCTTTTTCCGGCATGCTCACGTCCGCCGGCTTTACGGTGACGGCATATCCCAACATCATGGCCGTCAAGTGGGCCAAGCTGTTTCGCAATCTCAACAACGCGATCTTCGCCATCACCGGCCTCGCCTTACTCGAAGGGATCAAGTACGAGGAACCGCGCTTCATGATGGCGGACGTCCTCGAGGAAGCCCTGCGAGTTGTCGAGGCGGCCGGGATCGAGATACTGCCGCTCGAAGGTCATCAGCCGCCGGAGAAGATGCTGGAGAGTCTGCGCAGGCCGGGCGACAGGGAGTTCGACGTTCCCGACGATGAAGAGACGTCGGTGCGCCCCAGCACCTGGCAGGACCTGCATCTAAGGCGTGGCCGCACCGAGGTGGAATACCTGAACGGCGAGATCGTGAGGCTAGGTGAGAAGGTCGGTATCGATACTCCGCTGAATTCGCTGATGGTGAGCGTAGTCAACCGCATGGCGCGCGAAAAGCTCGCCCCCGGCGCCCACTCCCTCGCGGATCTGAGGGCGATGCTGAAGAAGCAAGGCAAATAGCTGATGGCTGCGATGTCGGTCAACCAATATACGGTTGACACGACACCTAGATGTCGGGCCTGAAAAGCTCGCCGCTTTCCTCCAACTCCTTCAGGCACAATCCGATCTCCTCGGCTCCGTCGGCCACGAATGAAAGACACCTCTCGTAGTCTCCCGAGGAGTAATATCCCGAAATCTGCTCGATATCCGTGAAATCTATCCCGGATAGCTGTTTGCAGGAGTGCGATCCGATCCTTTTATCGAGCCGCGCAATGAGCCGCTGCCCCGGAGACATGATCGGGAAAAGGCCGTCGACACCCAGCTCCAGGTTTTCCCGGCCCATCAGCAGGCCCAGCACCATCATTCCGGCGGTATGAACGCCGCAAGTGAGCGAGCATAGCATTCCGCTGTGCATCGCGCCGGCGGCCCGGATCACGAGCGGGTCGTCGATCCCGAACTCCGCCATGAAAGCCGCCAGGATGCTCTGCGTGCAGCTGTGGTTTCGTCTCATATGCTCGAGCGACTTCTCGCGAACTCTTGCGATCCAGTCCTCCCCGGCGGGGAGAACGATTTCCCTTGCCATAGATGTTTATCTCCCTTTCCACAAGAGCACGAGCATCAGTGTGCCCACGCCGAACGCCCAGATGTCGACAACGATCATTACGAGCATCATTGTATCAAAATTACTATACATTCCGTGCTGGGCGTGGAAAGCGACATCGAGAAATCCCATGTGCACGAGTGCGGCGGCGGCGGCGATGCCCGCCAGACGCCCCCAATCCCATCGGCGCAAGACACCGATCCCGCCGATTATGGCCATCAGGCCCATCCAGCCATCGGCCCAAGTGGCGGCCATTTGCAGATCGACGTAGGCTTCAGGCTGGCCCGGATGCAGCGGGTAACCCTGCTTCATGAGAACCGCATAGAATATAGTGTTCGCTACGCCGGTCATCAAAAGCGCTGTCGCGGCTAGGGTCTGTCCCATCGCTCTCACCTCTCTTCTCTCTTCTTCGTCCGGTCAAACGATGTGGAGCGATCGCCCGGGGGGGTGTCCCGGAATTACAAGATCAAACCTCACATATCGCCTATCTTCCCGACCGCGAATCGGCAAGACAACTCGGCAAGCTCATTAGACGGATTCGCAACTTAATTCGCGCGTGGTCTATTTCGATGCCTCGAGGATGAATCCCCACAGGTTGAGCCAGCAGGACGTGAGAGGAAAGCCGTGCCTCCGGATGCTCTGAAAACCGACTCTCTCAAAAATGTCCTCCAGCTCCTTGGGAGAATAGCCTTTCGGGTCGCCGAACGGCTGAAAAAGGAAGCTGTTCAGCCTGGACTTGCGAGACATGAAGACATAGATTTTTCCGCCGGGCTTCAAACATCGCTTCAGCGAGGCCAGGCCCTTATCGATATCGGGCACATATTCGAACATGGCCGACGTGACTATGACGTCGAAATGGTCGTCCTCATACGACAGATCCATCACATCGAGCCGACGCAAGTCGACGTCGTCGAGGCCCGTTTCCCTGAGCGCCTCCAGCATATCGGCGGAGATGTCAAACGCATGCTGTTCCGCTCCCGCGACCTCCTCCCTTTCGATCTTGTCACGGACAGCCTTGCTCAGGATACCGAAACCGCAGCCGGCGTCCAGTATCCTGTCGCTATCCCTTATCGCGATCCTCCTGAAAATGAAATCGCGGATACCGAAAGGGTAGAAAAAGAAGTCGGTGAGGGCCTTGTATTTCGTACAACCGGCCTTGTCGTAGACTTTTTCGATCTGAGTGCCGCTCATATCCTGCCACCTCACTTGCCACCTCGCCCTGAGATCGGCCCGAAGGAGCCGATAATGGCCCCTTCGCCGGATTCCTGCCGGCCGTACTTTTCTCAATCTATGCGCAGAGGCTCATCTCGGTTCGCCGGATGATTTCCTCCTGCATGCCGGGCGACAGGTCGACGAATCGCGCGCTGTAACCGGTTACCCTGACTATGAGGTCCTCGTGCTTCTCGGGCTCCTGTTGGGCTTTTCGCAGGGTTTCGACGTCGGCGACCGTGATCTGCAGGTGCGGCCCGCCGAGCCTGAAATAGGTCTTCAGCGTTGCGGCGAATTCGTCCAGTTGCTTCTCCGTGCGGAAGAGGCTCGGGTTAAACCGCATATTGAACGAGCTGCCGCCCCCGGCCTTTGTGTGGTCGATGGCGGCCACCGACTGCATAGAGGCGGTCGGTCCCTGCCGGTCGGCGCCCGAGGTCGGCCCGCAACCGGGGCTCAGGAGTTCCGCAGCCGGGCGCCCGTCGGCCGAGGCCGCGACGATCTGTCCCTGCAGGACATGGTGCGTTTCCGAGTGCAGCCCCAGCGTGTACGCGCCGCCCCGATATGTTTCGTGCTCGCTCAGAATAGCCTCCAGCCAATCGACGATGTCCCGCGCGATCTCGTCAACCCTGGGGTCGCCGTTTCCATACTTGGGAGCCCGGTTGAGCAGCATTTGCCTCTGCTGTTCATGATCGCCGAAGTTGGACTTCAGCCAGTCGACGACTTCGTCCAACGAGTGCTCGTTCTTCTCGAAGACGACTTCGCGGATCGCGGCCAGCGAGTCCGCCATCGTCCCGAGGCCGACAAGGCTCAGGCCGGTAACGTTATAGCGCGCGCCGCCGGATTTTACGTCTCTGCCGCTTTCGAGCGCGCCGTCGATCAGGGCCGAAAGCACCGGGTTGGGAAGCAGGCGGTCCAGCGTTTCGCCCACGACGCGCATGGCTCGAATCAGACTCTCGATCACCGGGCGCGTTCGCTCTTTGAATTCTTTCCAGAACTCCTCATAGGAGGCGAACTCGGGCAGAGGCTGCCTTTCGTCGTCTCCCGTCATCGAGATCATCGGGTTGCCGCCGTTGAGGAACATCTCCAGCAGTTTTGGGCCGTTGAAATGAGCCGAGCAGTTTGGGCCGTAAACGCTTCCGGGCGTCTGTTGTACGCAGCCGCCGATGACATAATCGCGCCCGGATTCAGTCGAGAATCCCCGGCGAGTGATGCTGGGAACGTTGACCTCGTCGTTGAATACTTCGATGATGTTGCCGCCGCCGGTCATCACTTCGACCACTGCCTTCACAAACGCATCGGCCGAGCCTGCATGCAGTCGCACCGCGATGTTCGGGCGTATGAGCCGGAGGTTGTCAGTGGCCTCCAGGATCAGGAAGCTGAGGTCGTTTGAGGCGTCCTCGCCGTCAGCGTCCACGCCGCCAAGCGTGACGGTGGGCCGCATCGGGTTGCCGCTCTGCACCTGTGTGACGGCGTACTCGCCCAAAAAGGTCAGCCGGTTGAATTTGATGAAGAGTTCCTCGATGATCTCGAGCGTCTCGTCGCGCGTCAGCCGGCCCTCGTCGAGATCGCGACGGTAATACGGATATAGAAACTGGTCGAGTCGGCCGACGGGTATTTCCTGTGCGACGTCGAGATTCATCAGCGCGAGGTAGACGAACCAGAGCGATTGCACCGCCTCGCGGAAATTACGGGCCGGTTCGGCGGGCACGCGCGCGACGATCTCGGCGATCTCGCGCAACTCGTCGGCCCGCGCCTTATCGTCGACACTTTCGGCCGCATCGAGCGCGAGCTTCGAGTATCTGTCGGCGAACGCAGTCACGGCCTCGATCGAGATAATCACGGATTGATAGAAATTCCGCTTTTTCTCGGCCTCGGCGTCGGAATCCGATATGCCCGCCCGGGCGGCCTCGGCCTCGTTAGCGATGGCGCCGAGGCCCTCGTTCAAAGCCCTGGCGTAGTCGATATGCGCCAGATGCGCCGAGCCACTGAAATCGTGGGTGAGCACGTAGACAATGTTCATCATGTAGAACTGCGCGTCCTCGTCCTGAGCGGAAAGCATCTCATCGCAGGCGCTGGTCCCGTTCCAGTGAGGGAATATCTCGTCGCGCAACTGCCGCTTCTCCTCATCCGAGATCAAGAAGCGCATCTCGTCGCGCTCGCCGAAGTGGTCGAGTTCGTTGATCAGATGATCGCTCTTTATCTCGGGATAAAGGATCGCTCCCTTGAATTTCTCGGTCAGTGCTCCGACAATGCGCTCATCGTCGTCAATCGATATGGGAAGCTCACCGAGGGCGGCCCGGAGCCCGATGGCGAGCTGTATTGCGCGCGGCTTGTCGGCGTGATTCTTGATCGCCTCGGTCATTGCCCGGGCGCGCACGGTGCTTATCTCCTGTGGCGCACGAATGGTCTGCTCGCGCATGCGCTCGAGCCGCGGAGTCAGTGTTCCGGTTATAGTCGTCATTGTTGCCTCCACTCGGAAAAGACGGAGGGGCGACGTCGGCCGGTCTTGCCGACAAACTTTCAGCCCCTGCCTTTATAGTTCCAGCTTGATGCCCTCGATAGTCCCGCTCACGAACGCGCCCGCCTTCTCACGCTCAGCGGGCCGTCCGTGGTCATTGCGGCTTGGCGGCCTTCACCTTTATGCTTACGATCGACTCGGCCAGCCCCGAGAGGTCTTCCGCCGAGAGACCGGACTCCTCGACCAGCGCCTTCACGGTCGGGTCGCTCGTCGCGGCTTCGGCCGGGAAACTCGTCTCGCCGGCTATCTCGATGTCCTCGAAGCCCGCGCCCTTTATCGCGCCGATGTATTCGTCCTTGAGCATAGCGCCGCCTACGCAGCCGACGTACGCTTCGACGGAATCTCTGACGAATTCAGGAAGCTCGCTGAGCAGAACGATGTCGGAGACCATCATGCGTCCGCCGGGCTTGAGCACTCTGAACGCCTCTCCGAAAACCGCCGGTTTGTCGGGCGACAGGTTGATGACGCAGTTGGAGATGATGACGTCGATCGAGCCGTCGGCGGCGGGAATATTCTCGATCTCGCCAAGCCTGAACTCGACGTTCGAGTAGCCGCCCTCGCCGGCGTTCCGGCGCGCTTTATCGAGCATTTCGGGTGTCATGTCGACGCCTATGACTTTTCCGCTCTTGCCGACCTTGTTCGCGGCGAGAAAGCAATCGAAACCGGCGCCCGAGCCGAGGTCGAGCACGGTCTCGCCCTCTTTGAGCGATGCCAGCGCCGTCGGGTTGCCACAGCCGAGGCCGAGGTTGGCGCCCTCGGGGACCGCGCCCAGCTCTTCGTCCGAGTAGCCGATGCCCTTGCCGATTTGATCCACCGCGCTCGGGGCGCCGCAGCACGAGGCCTCGGGCGGAGGACAGCACGAAGACTGTTGCGTGGCCCTTCCGGCATAACGCTCCCTGACCGCTTTTTTGATTTCCTGTTCCTGCATTCCTATTTCCTCCTTTTCTTCAGTCCTGCATGATTTCAGACATCATCGGTCCGAGCACGTCCTTGACGCTGCTTGTGAATGCGTCGGCCTTGAGCAGGGCGATGCAGCACACCTTCCCGCCCGATTCGAAAGCAATGACGGCGAGCTTGTCGCCGGCCTCGATCTCGGCCTTTTCCCTGACGTCTTTAGGCAGGACAATCTGCCCCCTCGCATCGATGGATACG